>JAKAHU010000212.1:0-5243 GCA_021825385.1 Chloroflexota bacterium
GCCCGCACCGAGGCGGCCGGGGCGACGAGCGCGCCGGCACCGGCCGCCGCTGCAACGGCGCCGAAGACGACCACCCGTCGGACGGCCGGCGCGACGAAGGCCGCCCCGAAGGCGACGAAGAGCGCGGCCGCCGGGGCGACGAAGGCCGCCCCGAAGGCGACGAAGAGCGCGGCCGCCGGGGCAACCAAGGCCGCCCCCAGGGCGACCGCCAGGACGGCCAAGCCGAAGGCCCCCGACAAGGCCTGATCCCGGGCCACGTTCAGCGGCGTCACCGGGTTCCGGGGCGCCCTGGCAGCCGAGTGCCCTGGCTGAGCCAGGCTCTGAGGGCGCCGGACGATCAGGATCAGGCTCGGCCGACCACCTCGTCGGGGTGCCTGGGCCTCGGCCGGGCCAGGCCGTAGGCGAGCGCCCCGCCCAGGCCGCCGGCCAGCGTCAGCCCGAAGACCGTGCCGGCGCTCGAGCCCTGCTGGGCCCAGTAGAAGCTCGTGAACGAGGCCACGTCGCGCACCCCGGCCGCCTCGAGGGCCGGGCCCCGGCCGTCGGCGAGGTAACGGGCATAGACGCAGCCGGGACCGGCCGGGCACTCGAGCGGTGCCCCGAGGCTCGCATCGCGGTAGCCGTTGTCGGCGTAGAAGAAGAGCCCCTTCACCGCGACCAGGAGGATGGCCATCGTGGCCGCGGTCACGAACCCGGCCACGACCCCGTTGGCCACGATCCGGGGCCATCGTCCCGATCGGCGCCCCGAGCGGGCATTCGCGTAGTAGCCGATGAGCAGGCCGGCCGGCAGGCTGAGCAGCCAGTAGACCGGCTCGATCGGGATGACCAGCAGGAAGCTGATCGCGATCGTGGCCGCCATCCCGATCCCGACCCAGGCGGCCACGATCGCCCCCCGGTCGACGAACCGGCTCATCGGCCGACCGACCCACCGGCGAGGGCCGCCCGTCCCGGATAGCGTGCCCCCGGGCCGAGCTCGCCCTCGATCCGGAGCAACCGGTTGTACTTCGCCACCCGCTCGGAGCGCGACGGGGCGCCGGTCTTGATCTGGCCGGTGCCCATGGCCACGACGAAGTCGGCGATCGTCGTGTCCTCGGTCTCGCCCGAACGGTGACTGACCATCGCCGTCCAGCCGGCCCGCCGGGCGAGGTCGATCGCGTCGATCGTCTCGCTCAGGGTGCCGATCTGGTTGAGCTTGATCAGCACCGAGTTCATCGCCCGCTCGGCGATCCCGCGCTCGATGAAGCGTGGGTTCGTGACCAGGATGTCGTCGCCCACGAGCTGGACGCGCGAACCGAGCCGGGCCGTCAACTCGCGCCAGCCGGCCCAGTCGTCCTCGGCCAGGCCGTCCTCGAGCGAGATGATCGGGTAACGCTCGATCCAGCTCTCCCAGAGGTCGATCAGCTGGCCCGAGTCGAGGGTCCGGCCCTCGCGCTCGAGCCGGTACTGGCCGGTGACCCCGTCCGTGCCCGTGCCCTCGACCAGGATCGAGCTGGCGGCCGGGTCGAGGGCGATCGCGACGTGCTCGCCGGGGCGGTAGCCGGCCCGCTCGATCGCCCGGAGGATCACCTCGACCGCAGCCTCGTTCGAGGGCAGCGAGGGGGCGAACCCGCCCTCGTCGCCCTGTCCGACCGAGAACCCCTCGTCGTGGAGGATCGCGCGCAGGGCATGGAACACCTCGGCCCCGGCCCGGAGCGCCTCGGCGAACGTGGGCAGCCCGATCGGGGCGACCATGAACTCCTGGAAGTCGGTCGAGTTGAGGGCGTGCTTGCCGCCGTTCAGGATGTTGAAGAAGGGCACCGGCAGGGTCCGCGCCCCGACCCCGCCGAGGTAGCGATAGAGCGGCAGCTCGTGTGCCGCGGCCGCCGCGTGGGCGCAGGCGAGCGAGACGCCGAGGATCGCGTTCGCACCGAGACGAGCCTTGTTCGCAGTCCCGTCGAGATCGATCAGCTCGGCGTCGATCGCGGCCTGGTCGGCGGCGTCCAGCCCGATCAGGCGCTCGGCGATCTCACCGGTCACGTTCTCGACCGCGGTCAGGACGCCCTTGCCGCCATAGCGCGTGGGGTCACCGTCGCGCAGCTCGACCGCCTCGTTCGCCCCGGTCGAGGCCCCCGACGGCACCGCCGCGGTGCCGACCGAACCGTCGGCGAGCAGCACGTCGACCTCGATCGTCGGGTTGCCCCGCGAGTCGAGGATCTCCCGGGCGGCCAGGTACTCGATCGTCGTGTTCACGCGGATGCCTCCGGATCGCGGCTCGGCGCACCGGACGGGCCGGTCGCGGTGGTCGTCTTGGGCCGGTCGAGCAGGACGGCGATCCCGGGCAGCTCGCGGCCCTCGAGGAACTCGAGCGAGGCGCCGCCCCCGGTCGAGATGTGGGTCATCTTCGAGGCCAGCCCCTCCTGCTCGACCGCGGCGACCGAGTCTCCCCCGCCAACGACGACGGTCGCGCCGGCCTCGGCTCTGGCCGCCAGGAAGCGCGCGATCTGGCGCGTCCCGGTCCCGAAGACGGGGATCTCGAACACCCCGAGCGGCCCGTTCCAGAAGATCGTCCTGGCCGGCTCGAGCGCCTCTTCCATGAGGGCGAGTGTTTGCCGGCCGACGTCGACGATGTGCCAGGAGGCGGGAATCTTGGCCACCGGGATCGTCTTGTACTCGCTGCCCCGGGTGACCTCCTTGGCCACCACCACGTCGACCGGCAGGACGACCCGGACGCCGGCCGCCTCGGCCGCGGCGAGGATGCGCCGGGCGTCCTCCACCCGGTCCGGCTCGGCCAGGCTCTTGCCCACGCTGTAGCCCTGGGCGAGGAGGAACGTGTTGGCCATCCCGCCCCCGATCACGAAGACGTCAACCTTGCCCATCAGGTGCTCGAGCACCTTGATCTTGCCCGACACCTTCGCCCCGCCGATGATCGCGGCGAACGGCCGGGCCGGGTTTTCGAGCAGATTCGAGAGCTGGGCGATCTCGCGCTCCATCAGGAGCCCCGCGTAGGCCGGTAGGAGCTTGGCCACCCCAACCGTCGAGGCGTGGGCGCGGTGGGCGGTCCCGAACGCGTCGTTCACGTAGACCTCGGCGTAGCTCGCCAGGGCCTTGGCGAACTCGGGATCGTTCTTCTCCTCCTCGGCGTGGAAGCGGAGGTTCTCGAGCAGGAGCACCTCGCCTGGCCGGAGCCGCCGGACGGCATCCTGGGTCCCTGCGCCGAGCGCGTCGCCGGTGACCGGGACGGGCATCCGGAGCAGCTGGCTCAGGCGCTCGGCGACCGGCCGCAGCCGGAGGCCGTCCTGGACCTTGCCGTCGGGACGGCCGAGATGGCTGGCCAGGATGACCCGCGCGTTCTGGGCCAGGAGGGCCCGGATCGTCGGCAGGGCGGCCCGGATCCGGGAATCGTCGGTGATCTTGCCGTCCTCGAGCGGGACGTTGAAGTCGACGCGCACGAGGACACGCTTGCCCGACGCGTCCAGGTCGCGGATCGTGAGCTTGTCCATGATCGTTCCTACAGTCGCTCGGCCACGTACTTCGCGAGGTCGGCGACGCGGCAGCTGTAGCCCCATTCGTTGTCGTACCAGGCGATCACCTTCACGAAGTTGCCGCCCAGGACCATCGTGGAGGCCGCGTCGACGATCGACGAACGGGAATCGCCGCGGAAGTCGGATGAGACGAGCGGCTCGTCCGAGACCCCCAGGATCCCCCGCATCGGGCCCTCGGCGGCGGCCCGGAAGGCCGCGTTCAGCTCTTCGACCGTCGCCTGGCGGTCGAGCTCGGCGGTGAAATCGACGATGCTCACGGTCGGAGTCGGGACACGGAGGCTGAACCCGTCGAACCGACCCTTGAGGTCGGGGATGACGAGGGCCAGCGCTTTCGCCGCGCCGGTCGTGGTGGGGATGATGTTCTGTCCGGCGGCCCGGGCCCGGCGGGGGTCCTTGTGGGCGACGTCGAGGATGCGCTGGTCGTTCGTGTACGAGTGGATCGTATTCATCAGGCCGCGCCGGATCGTCCAGCCGTCGTGGACGACCTTGGCCGCGGGGGCGAGGCAGTTCGTCGTGCAGCTGGCGTTGCTGATCACGTGGTGACGGGTCGGGTCGTAGGTGGCCTCGTTCACGCCCAGGACGATCGTGGCGTCCTCCTTCTTGGCCGGGGCACTGATGATCACCTTCCGGGCGCCCGCGCCAAGGTGGGCACGGGCCTGGTCGGCATCGGTGAAGCGGCCCGTCGACTCGATCACGATGTCGACCCCGAGGGCCTGCCAGGGCAGCGCCGCCGGGTCGGTCTCACGCAGGACGCGGATCTCGCGCCCGTCGACCACGATCGCGTCGTCGGTGTGGCTGACCGCGCCCGGGTAGGCGCCATAGGTCGAGTCGTGCTTGAACAGGAGCGCGTTCATCGGCACGTCGACGAGATCATTGACGGCCACGACCTCGAGCTCCGGGGCGCGCTCGATGATCGCCTTGAGCGACTGGCGACCGATCCGGCCGAAGCCGTTGATCCCGATCCGAACTGCCATGGCGGTACCTCCTGGACTGGTGGTGCCCGAGCGTCAGGCGCCCGGGCGAATGGCTGGCTCCGGACGGCCACGCCGCCAGGCGGGATCGCCCAGGCGCGCGGTGACGAGTGGCTGAGCACCGACGACCGAGACGTCCGGACCAAGCGCGGCGGCGAGCAGGCGAACCCGGCTCGCCGGGGTGCGGAAGGCCGATCGGGCGATCTCCTCGCGGGCAGGGCCGAGGAGCCGTTCTCCCTGCCCGTCGGCGATCGATCCACCGACCACGATCCGGCTCGGGTTGAACACGTTGACCAGACCGGCGCAGGCGACGGCAAAGGCCCGCCGGAGTCGATCCATCAAGGTCCGGCAAAACGGGTCCCCCGCCTCCTCGCCCTCGGCGACGTCACGGGCCTCGAGGCCGTCCGGTCCGCGGCCGGCCGCCCGGCCGGCCAGGAACGGGCTCAGCCCGGCCTCGACCGCAGCGTGCGCGTCGCGGGCCAGGGCCCGCCCGGAGGCGATCGCCTCGAGGTGGCCGGCGCCGCCGCAGCCGCAGCGCGGACCCTCGATCTCGAGCGGGAGGTGGCCGATCTCACCGGCCATCCCGTCCGGGCCGTGGAGGAGCCGACCGTCGCTCACGATCGCGCCACCGACCCCGGTCGAGACGGTCAGGTACAGGAAGTCGGGGCAGTCGCGGGCGGCCCCAAAGGCGGCCTCGGCGAGGGCGGCAACGTTCGTGTCGCGGTCGAGGTAGGCCGGCCGCCCGAGGGCGCGC
>JAKAHU010000212.1:5253-6444 GCA_021825385.1 Chloroflexota bacterium
CGGCCTCAGCGGCAAGGGGGACGTCGCGGAAGGCCGGCCCGAGGTTGGGCGGCTCGACCACGACGCCGCGCCAGGGGTCGACCGGTCCGGGTGAGGAGATGCCGATTCCGACGATCTGGTCCCGGACCGCGGCCGGGGCCTGCTGATGGGCGGCGGCGAGGGCGTCGAGGCAGGCCCGCACGATTTCAGCCGGGCCGGCGGCGACTGGTGTCTCCCTCGAAACGCGAACGACACGGCTCCCGTCCGGCAGGACGACTGCCGCTCGGATCTGGGTGCCGCCCAGGTCGAGCGCGAGAACGGGTCGTGCGGACAGCGTGAACCCTCGGCTACGGATCGGGAAACCGGGGTCATTCTAGCAAACGGGCTCCCCGCCCCGGCCGGGGCAAGGTGAGGGCCGGTGCTGACCAAACGACGTGACCCCTGCCGGCAGTCGGCAGGGGTCACGATTCGGCACGCTGGGCCGACCGGCGGACAGGCCGCCGACCGGACCTTGGGCTCAGCCGCCGATCTTGAAGACCTTACCGCCGCACTTCGGGCAGGTGCCCTGGAGCGCCGGCTTGCCGTTCTTCATCGTGATGTGCTGGGGGTTCTGGACTTCGACCTTCATCTTGTCCTTGACGCAGTAAGCCTCGGCCATCGGGTCAGAGCCCTCCTCTTCCGTCCGCGGGCGTCACGCGACGTTCGTCGCGCGTCCGCCGGTTCACGATCCGTTCCAGAGCGACGGTCGCCAGCGATCCGTGCTCGCACGCTGTTTCTGGCGGTCCATCCCGGCGAGGATCAGGAGGCTCTCGAGCCCCGTCTCCACGCAGGCCGCCTCTGCCTGCTCCTTGCGCTCACCCTCGACGAAGTCGCCGGTGACCCGCTGCGCGTAGACCGCGCACACGACGCCAGCTCGACACCCGGCGAGCCCGGCGAGGACGAGGAGCGCCGATGCCTCCATCTCGAAGTTGAGGACGCGCTGGCGCGCCATCTCCTTCGCCAGGTCAGGGTAGCGGATCGGCAGCTGCGGGATCGGGCGCCCCTGCGCACCGAAGAACCCCGGAGCCGTCGCCGTCACCCCGACGTGAGCCCGATGCCCGAGCCGATCCGCGGCCTCGACGAGCGCCACAACCGCCTCGTAGTGAGCCACGGCCGGGTACGCGTCATGGACGAAGAAGCTCGTGGTCGCCTCGAGACGGACCGCGCCAGATC
>JAKAHU010000213.1 GCA_021825385.1 Chloroflexota bacterium
CACCGCCAACGGCGGAGTCGACCTCGACCCCTCGGCGAACACGATGACGATCAACGTGACCCCGGTGAACGACGCCCCGGCGCTAACCGTCACCCCTACGAACGTCACGGGCCAGTACAGCGATCCTCTCGACACAGACTCGGGTGTGACTGGAGCACAGCCCGTCAATATCTCGGCGACGGACATCGACAACCCGGGCAGCAACCTAACGTTCTCCATCAAGAACACATCAGGATGCTCGGCAGCATCCTCTCTTCCAAGCGACCTCGCATTGGCGGTCGCCGCTGGTACAGGCGACGGAACAATCGCCGACCCGGGAACGAGAACCGCGACGATCGACGGGATATTCAATGTCGCACCCGCGACTTACACGCGATGCATCGAGGTTTCGGACGGATCCGCAACGGACTCCGAGATGTTGACGATCGCGGTCGGGAAAGAGGACGCGGACGCGACCTACACCGGCGACATGCTCGCGTTCACCACACCCGGCGGATCGAGCGCGTCAGTTCAGCTTCGCGCGACGATTAGAGATTCGTCCCTCTACTCGAGCGACGCCTACCCAGGAGTCATCACGAACGCCACAGTTACCTTCAAGGAAGGCTTGACGACGCTATGTGGCTCAGTCTCGGTAGGGCTGATCAACAGCAGCACAACCATAGGATCGGCGCAGTGCCAGTACTCCTTCACTGTCGGGGCCCACAGCATCGACATCTATGTGAACGGGTACTACACGGGGACAGGTAGCGGTGTCGTCGAGGTCGCCCAGCCGGACGGGAGCTTCATCACGGGCGGAGGGTACGTCGTGGTCTCAAACTCGAGCTCGTACGGTCAGTACGCGGCGGACGCAGGATCTCGGATGAATTGGGGCTTCAATGTCAAGTACAACAAGAACAAGACGAACCTCCAAGGGCACGCGAACATCATCTTCCGGCGAACCGTGGGCGGCCTTCTGCGCGTGTACCAGATCAAGAGCAACGCGATCGACTCCCTCGGCGTGAAGTGGTCGCCGACGAGCTGCGCGCCAGGCCCCGCGAGCTCGAGCTGTGTCGGGACGGCCGAATTCCGGTCGAAGGCCAACCTGACCGACGTTACCAACCCGTCCGCGCCGATCGCGCTTGGCGGCAACCTCACCCTGCATCTCACGATGACCGACAAGGGTGAGCCCGGGTCGACCGACTCGATCGGCGTGACGCTCTGGGACGGCAGCACGCTCTTGTACTCGAGCGAGTGGGACGGAACAAAGACACTCGAAAAGCAGTTGAACGGCGGGAACCTCGTCGTGCATTGAGGATCCGGCGTCTCTTCACTCCGAGAGGGGGGTCCCGAGGCGCCCCTCTCGCTGCCCGGCCGGCTCGAGGGCCGCATACGGCGGCGGCGACGGGCGGCGCACGGCTGTACCGTGTCGTACGTCGTGCGGTCTTGACGAGCGCGGCATTGCTGCCATGCCGCGTTGCATGAAGACGCACTTCGTGGCACTTCAGGCGCGCGGAACGATCGCGCTGCCCGTCGACCTTCGCAGGCGGTTCCACCTCGACGAGCCCGGGGCTCAGATCCAGATCGTCGAACAGTAGGACGGACGGATCGAGCTGCGCCCGGTCCTGCCAGTGCCGGCCGAGCAGCGCTGGTTCTGTACGGAGCGGTGGCAGGCGATGGAACGGAGGTCGATGAGCACGTGGCCGCCGGCCGGGTGGCGGTCGTCGAGGGTCCCGATTCGCTCTTCGGGCACCTCGACAAGTCGCTGACGTCCTGAGGCGGAGCGCGCCGACGCGCTGAAGCTCGAGCTCATGCCTGCGTTCGAGGGTGACTGGACACAACTCTCGTGCGAGGAGCGTGCGATGTTCCGGACGGTTGTTCGGGGGCAGTTCCATCCCGCCTGCGAGCGACGACACACCGATCCGGCGGCAGCGTGGCCACGGTCGCTCCGGGTAAAGGCTCCCGACGGTGCACCCGGCGTGTGGACGGTGACCTGGAAGTTCGCCGGGCCTGATGGTCGGGCCACCTTCGAGTGGGTTGCGATCGAGGGGGAGCCGGGTGTGCGCTGGCGCCGCACTGGGGGTCAGGCGATCTTCGGCCACCCCTGATCCGGGCGAGCCGACCACCACGGCTAGAATCCCCGGTGTGACCCCCGAACTCCAGGCGACCCTGAAGAATCTGCCGACCCGGCCCGGCGTCTACCTGATGAAGGACGCCCGGGGCGACGTGCTGTACGTCGGCAAGGCGCAGAACCTGCGCAACCGGGTCCGGAGCTACTGGCAGCGCCAGTCGCCCGGGACCGAGCCGCACCGCATCCGGAGCGTGATCGACCGTGTCGTCGATATCGAGTACACGATCACCGACTCGGTCTCCGAGGCGCTCCTGCTCGAGGCGAACCTGATCAAGCGCTTCCGGCCGCGGTTCAACGTCCGGCTCAAGGACGACAAGAGTTACCCGTACATCAAGATCACCCTGGCCGACGAGTTCCCACGGATCGAGCGGACCCGCAAGCTGGCCAACGACGGCAGCCGCTACTTCGGCCCGTACGCCAGCGCGTCGAGCGTCGACGAGTCGATGAACCTGATCCGGCGGCTCTTCCCGTTCCGGACCTGCACGATCGAGATCCGCGAGGGGCGCCCGGCCCTCCAGCGGCCGTGCCTGCTCTACCACATCAAGCGCTGCCAGGGTCCATGCATCGGGGCGATCTCGAAGGACGCCTACCGGGCCGACATCGCCCAGGTCGAGCTGTTCCTCGAGGGACGCCAGGAAACGCTCGTCACGGCCCTCGAGCGCGAGATGCACGAGGCCTCCGAGCGGACCGACTACGAGCGGGCGGCCGCCCTGCGCGACAAGATCCGGGCGATCGAGCGGACGATGGAGTCCCAGAAGATGGCCGCCTTCGCCAGGACCGAGCTCGACCTGCTCGGTCTCGCCCGGGCCGATGGCCAGGCGGCGGTCCAGCTGTTCGCGGTCCGCTCGGGCAAGCTCGTCGGGCGCGACGTCTACCTCCTCGACGCCGCCCGCGAGGCGTCCGATGCCGAGGTCCTGTCGAGCTTCGTCGAGCAGTTCTACAGCCGGGCGACGGCGATCCCGCCCCAGGTCCTCGTGCCGGCCAGAGTGCCCGATGGAGCCGACCTCGAGGCGTTCCTGGCCGCCCGGCGGGGCGGTCCGGTCCACCTGCGCGTCCCCCTGCGCGGCGAGAAGCGGCAGCTGCTCGAACTCGCGGGGCGCAACGCGGCCGAGACGCTCGCCCGCGAGCAGGCCCGCTGGCTGGCCGACCAGGGCCGGACCCTGGCTGCGCTCGAGGAGCTCGCCGACGCGCTCGGGCTGCCCGGTCCGCCGCTCCGGATCGAGTGCTACGACATCAGCAACTTCCAGGGCGCCGAGTCGGTCGGGAGCATGGTCGTGTTCGAGGAGGGCCGGCCGCGGACCGGCGAGTACCGCCGCTTCCGGATTCGCACGGTCGTCGGGGCGAACGACTTCGCCAGCCACCAGGAGGTCCTCCGGCGGCGCTTCCGGAACGCGCGCCAGGGCGAGGAGGGGAGTGCCGAGGATCTCCGCTGGCGCCTCCCGGACCTGGTGATCATCGATGGCGGGAAAGGCCAGGTGAGCGCGGCCAGGGAGGTTCTCGAGGAGCTCGGCCTGCACGACCTCCCCCTGGCCGGGCTGGCCAAGGAGCGCGAGGAGCTGTTCCTGCCCGGGGTCGCCGAGCCGATCCTGCTCCCGCCCACCTCCCCGGCGCTCTACCTCGTCCAGCGCCTGCGCGACGAGGCGCACCGGTTCGCGATCACCTACCACCGGAGCCTGCGGGCGAAGCGCGCCGTCCGGTCCGCGCTCGACGAGCTGCCCGGGGTCGGCCCGAAGCGCAAGCGGGAGCTGCTCAAGGTGTTCGGCTCGCTGCGCCGCATTCGCGAGGCGCCGGTCGCGCAGATCGCAGCGGTGCCCGGGATCGGGCCGGCGCTCGCGTCGCGGATCAAGGCCGCCCTCGAGGAATAGCCGAGCGGCCGCTCGCCGTCGGGTGGGGCCGGGCGGCCGAGACCGGCCGGGCTCAACCGCCGGGCTCGACCACCGGGCCTGGCGACGTCGCCCGGTTCCGACCGGCCGGCGGCGGTCCCGGCTTTCCTGTACCATTCGCCGGCGATGCGACGAACCGCCCCGATCCTGATCGTGGTCATCGGCCTGGCCGCGCTCATCCTGAACTTCTGGCCGAACCTCACCCTGCCCGTCTTCGGCGACCCGGCCGGTGGGTCACGCAAGGTCGAGACGAAGCTCGGCCTCGATCTCCAGGGCGGCCTGCGGGCCGAGTACCGAGCCCTGCCCGTCGAAGGCAAGGCGCCCGGCCCGGGTGACATGGCCACGATCCGGGACATCATCGAACGGCGGGTCAACTCGACCGGTGTGGCCGAGCCGATCGTCCAAACCCAGGGCAGCGACCGGGTCGTGATCGAGCTGCCGGGCGCGGTCGACACCGATGCGATCCGCAAGCTCGTCGGGACGACCGGCCGGCTCGACTTCGTTCCGCTTCCGGCCGACAAGTACGGCAACCAGGCCAGTCCGGGCCCTCAGCAGGCGGTCGCGGGCCGGCCCCTGCCGACCCAGGAGACGCCGCTCTTCAGCGGCGACCAGATCGCCTCGGCCAACCCGGGCACGGACGACCAGGGCCGCCGGGCGGTCGCCTTCTCGCTCAAGGATCAGGGCGCGAAGCTCTTCGCCGACTACACCTCGAAGCACGTCGGTGAGTACTTCGCGATCGTCCTCGACGGCACGGTCGTCTCCGCGCCGGTCATCCAGAGCGCGATCACCGGGGGCTCGGGGATCATCACCGGCGGCGGGACGAGGGGCTTCTCGGTCAGCGAGATGAACAACCTGATCACGGTCCTGCGCTACGGCTCCCTTCCCTTCCCGATCCAAGAGCTGAGTGTGACGAACATCAGTGCCACGCTCGGCGAGCAGTTCCTTCAGCAGACGCTCCGAGCCGGCGCCATCGGGATCGGGCTCGTCCTCCTGTTCATGCTCATCTACTACCGCCTTCCCGGCCTGATCGCGGCCTCGGCGCTCATCTACTACGCGTTCGTCGTCCTGGCCATCTTCCGGCTCATCCCGGTCACGCTCACCCTGGCTGGGATCGCCGGCTTCGTGCTCTCGGTGGGGATGGCGGTCGACGCGAACATCCTGATCTTCGAGCGGACCAAGGAGGAGCTGCGCCTGGGCAAGAGTCTCACCGCGGCGATCGAGGCCGGCTTCACCCGGGCCTGGAACTCGATCCTCGATTCGAACGTGTCGAGCCTGATCACGGCCGGGATCCTGTTCTGGTTCGGGTCATCGACGATCCGGGGCTTCGCACTCGTCCTGATCATCGGTGTCGTGACCTCGATGTTCACCGCGATCACGGTGACCCGGACGATCCTGCGCTTCGTGGTGAAGCAGGACGCGGTTCGCCGGGCCTGGCTGTTCGGGGTGACCGAGGAGGAGTTCCTGTCGCGACCGGTTGGCGGCCGGGCCCGGGCGGGCGAGGTGCGCGGTCGTGTTTGACGTCGTCGGCAAGAAGAAATGGTTCTTCGCATTCAGCCTCCTGCTGACGATCCCGGGCTTCATCTTCATCCTCCTCACCCCGCTGAGCGGGGGAAGGCTCGGGCTCCAGTTCACGATCGACTACACCGGGGGCACCGTGTGGGAGCTGAAGTTCGAGGATCCGAACGTCACCCCCGAGCAGGTCCGGAGCACGCTGATCGCGGAGGGCCTGGCCGACTCGACGGTGGTCAAGACGAAAGACGGCTACCTCCTGATCAGGACCTCGGCCACGGCGCTCCAGGCGGCACCGGCCTCGCCGAGCCCCGGCCCATCGGCCTCGGTCGGGCCCTCCGGTTCGGCCTCGGCCGGATCAGCGGAGTCGTCAGCAGCGCCCGCCGCGTCAACCGAGTCCCCGTCCCCGGCCGCCTCTCCATCGCCCTCCGCCAGCGCCTCGCCGGGCCCTTCGCCTGCTCCGTCGGCCGGCGCCTCCCCGGCGCCCTCGTCCTCGCCGGGCCAGGCCGTCATCCCGATCCCGACCAGCGGCCCGCTCGGCCAGGCCGCGACCGCCCTCCAGAAGGCCTACGGCCCGATCGCCGACCAGCGTGAGCTGACGACCGTCGGGGCGGTCGTGAGTGCCGACCTGATCAACCAGGCGATCCTGCTGATCCTGATGGGTTCGCTCGGCATCCTGCTCTGGATCACATTCCGGTTCCACGACGTGAAGTTCGGGGTCACCGCCCTGATCGCTCTCGTCCACGACGTGATCGTGGTCGTCGGGACATTCGCGATCCTGGGCACCTTCTTCCGGGTCCAGATCGACGCCCTGTTCGTGACCGCGATGCTGACCGTCATCGGGTTCAGCGTTCACGACACGATCGTCGTCTTCGACCGGGTCCGCGAGAACAAGGCC
>JAKAHU010000009.1 GCA_021825385.1 Chloroflexota bacterium
CGCCGCGGCGCCGGCACGCGCGGCCGGGGCGGCAAGCGGCCGCCGGTCGTCGTGGGGGTCCCCGCGACCCGCCAGGTCGGCGCCCTCGCGATCGCCTTCCGCCGGGCGCTCCGCACGCCGTTCATCGTCGCGAACACGACGGGCGCGGTCGTCGCCTTCGGGATCGTCGTCATCGCAGGCCAGCCCTCGATCGGGGCGCCGCTGCTCATGCGCCTCCCGGTCGCCGTCGGATCGTTCGCCGTCATCGCGTGCGCGCTGCTGCCCCTGCTCGTGCGCGGCCGCCTGCGGGCCGGGCTCGAATCGTTCGCGTGGATCGGCCGGTGGGACTCGCTCCGATGGACGCAGACGACCGGCGTCAAGCCCTTCTCCTCGCCCGAATCGGCGCGCGACTGGCTCGAGTCCGAGCCGGTGCGCGGCGACGCGGCCCCGCTCGTGCGCCTCGTGCGGATCGAGCCCCTCCTCATCGTCGGCGACGTGGCGTCCGCCCGGAAGATCGCGGCAGGCCTGCCCACGGGGAGCCCGTGGGATCGGTTCGAGGCTCTCTACCAGCGCGCGTTCGTCGAGTTCACCGACGGGGGCCGCGTCGACCCACGTCCCCTCCGGGCGGCCGCGGCCGGGCTCACGGACGCCGAGGAGAAGCTCCGGGCCGAGGCGTTCATCGCGCTGGGGGAGGCGCGCGTCGGGCTGGCGGACGGCCGCGACTGGCTCGAGCCGCTCGCGCAGATGCGCGCGACGATCGGCGAGTCCGCGGACGGGGTGCTGCGACTGGAGGTCTGGCCGACGCTGTTCCGCCTCGAGGTCATCCTCGCCCTGATCGCCGGGGCGATCGGCGGGATCATCGTCACGCTCGGCTAGAGACCCCGAGACAGGGACACGGACTCGGGATTCGTGGCGCGTGCGAGCGCGCGCCGGCGGGCGTCGACGCGCGCGAGCCCGGGATCGAACGCGGGCGATCGACCCGGCGTCGGCGGGGCCATCGTGCCAGGTGCGCTCGCCCTGGTGGTCGCCCGGGGCCGGAGCAGGGCCGACGCGCCGCCCGGCGGCGGACGCGCGGCCGGGATGCTATCCTCTCCGCCGGTCCCCGGCGCGGGACCGCGGGTCGCGTCGCGACCCCTCGCTCCGGCGTAGCTCAGTGGTAGAGCGGGCGGCTGTTAACCGCTTGGCCGTAGGTTCGAATCCTACCGCCGGAGCCACTTTCCCCTTCGTGGAGCCCCTCTCCGGGCGACTCCGTACCCCCCTGGCCGACCCCTTCCTCCGGGTCCGTGACTGACTGCGTGACTGACTGGCCCATGCCGGTCACCGCCCAGTCCAGGAGGTCGGCGCCCTCGCGCTGCTGAGCGGCGGTCACGTGCGCGTATCGCTCCATCGTCACGCGGCTACCGGGCGCGTGGCGGAGCATCTCGGTCGCCACACGAGGGTGTGCACCAGCCGCCACGAGCAGGCTCGCGGCTCCATGTCGCAGGTCGTGGAGACGCATCTCCGGCAGTCCTGCACGTCCGAGTAGTGACTGGAAGTGCTTGGTCAGCCACGATCCGTTGACCGCGTATCCGTCGGCCGTGACGAAGACGAGCCAGTCGTCGATGGGGAAGAAGGGCCGCTCGGCGTCCTGCCGGGCAAGGTGTGCCCGCAGGCGCTCCACCACGAACGCGGGCAGCGGGATCGTCGTCGCAGACGCCGAGGTCTTCGTTTCGACCCGCACGGCTCGGCGTCCTGACCCCGCCATCTGGAACCTGATGGTCACCGTCATGGCGTCGAGGTCGATATCGGCCCGCGACAGTGCCAGGAACTCCGACGAGCGCAGGCCGACAAGACCAAGGGCGACGGCCGCCTCGTACCGGTCCCCAGCAACAGCATCGAGGATCGCGCGTGCGCGCTCCGGCGTGAGCGCCTCCACGGTCGAGCGGGGTACTCGGCGAAGCGGCACCAGCCCCGCGACGTTCTTCCGGACGTGGCCGCGGTCGAGTGCCTGGCCGAGAGCGCGACGAAGCATGACCTGCACATTCCGAACGGTCTTGGGGGAGGCCGGTCGCTGGCCCTTCGCGTTCACCCTGTGGGTAGTCATCCGGTTGCAGCAGCCCTCGACGTCCTCGGCGGTGAGTCGATCGAGCGGGATGTCGAGAATCGGCCGGAGGTGGAGAAGCGCATCCTCGTAGCCGCGGAGGGTGTTCGGCCGGACAGTGGGACGGGCGGTCTCAGCGAGCCACCGTCGGAGGTAGTCGCCAAGGCTCTGCTTCGACAGGTTCAGCCCCGCGTCGCGCTCTGCCTTGAGCTCGTCGAGCTTCCGCCGTGCCTCGGCCTTCGTTCGTGCCGACCGAGTCCTGTACGTCCGGTGGCCGCGGCCGCCGGTCGACAGTTGGGCAAGCCACGCTCCGTCGGCGGTTCTTCGGAAGACACTTCCCTCGCCGGACATCCGTCGGTTCCTCACTTCCCAAGGATAGCCACCGTTCGAGGGCGTCCACGGGAATCAGCCAGGTCGATCCAAGCTTCCGACCAGGCAGGTCGCCGTGAACGACGCGGCGCCTTACCGTCTCGTCGTCGACCCCGAACATGTCGGCAACTTCAGACACCCGCCACGCGACGCGACGGCACTCGACGTCCCCGGTCCAGACGCAACCCTCGGTAACGGGTCGCTCGGCTGACCGTGGCTGCGAACCCGATCCGCCGCGCCGCTTCGTGGTCATTCAGGCGTTGCCCGCGTCGCTATGGTCTCCGAGTCCGCCCATGTGACGCCCGTCAACTCCGTCAGACTCCTCCCGGCGATGAACGCCTCAGTGGCCGCTCGCTGCTCGGCCTCCTGCCTCGCCGTCACCTCCCGCTCGGCTCGCTCCGCTGCGGCGCGGCGGTGCTGTTGCTCGGCGCGGAGACGGGCGCAGAGGCGCTGCACCGCCGCGAATGACCCCGCCCCCTCGGGCACCTCCGCGAGCCAGTTGACCAACTCCCCCGGCCAGTCGCGAATGGCCTGGCCGAGCAGTGCCGTCTGGTCCGGCGTCGGCGGCCTACGAAGACCGACCGCGTTCCACGCTTCCCGGAACCCAGGCGGAAGCCCGCTCCAGTCGTCGCGCTCGGATGTCCCTTCCGGGCTCCCGGAGAGGGAGGGAGGTACAACCTCACTCCCTCCGGGACGGGTACGGGACGGGACGTTGGGACCCCTACGGGGCGTCCCGCCGGGACGGATGCCGGGACTCTCGCCTGTGGTCCCGGCGGGACTGATGCCGCTTCCGTCTTGGTTACGGGCGGCTCGGGTCCGTCGCTTGACCTCCGCCCATCGCTCCCTCTCCCCGAGGACGTCCGCACGGGAGGGCTGATGGGCGGCGAAGTCCAGCAGGAGATAGCCTCCTTCGACCGCCCGCCACAAAGAAGCGTCAAGCAGCTCCCGGAGGGCGCCGCGGCTGAAGCGAGGGACCAGGACCCGGACCCTCGCGTCCGGGATGAACCCGTCCGTGAGCATCCGGTTCGACCAGATCGTCGCGTGGTCGTGCAGGCGATAGGCGGCATCCGAGAGCGCCCAGAGGTCGTCCGGGTGGCTGTCCGGGTGCTTCGTCCAGGTCATGGCATCGTTACCCGCGGCGCCGTGACTCGCGAGGGCGGGTTCGCGAGGCTGTTCATCAGCCGGCCCGCAGGGCGCGCTGAAGGACGCGACGCGCCTGCGCGAAGCGACGCGGCTCTACGCGCGCCCTGCCCGACATGAACAGTCGTACGCCGCGTTCGAGGATCACCTCGGGAGCGGAGAGTACGAAGTCCCGGCGGGCTGGGTCCGGCGTAGGCGCGATCCGCAGGAGTGCGGCTCCCTCGCAGAGCAGGAACGCAGCCATGTCGAGGTCGCTGACGAGCGTCTCGCTCGTTGAGCCTCGTGCCCTTGCTCCATCGTCCATACGCCCAACCTAGCCGTCGGACAACGCGTTGGGGAGAGGCGGGATTAGGGGTCCCTAACGGGCCAGGTTCAGCAGCCCGAACTCGAGGTACGCATCGATGTCCGCCGCGAGGGCCGGTCGCGCAGCCTTCACCTGGTCCCAGACACCGCGGTCGACCGGCTCCTCCGCACGGATGCTGCGCCAGGTCTCCTGGGCGATACCCAGGTCGGCGGACCAGTCCTCGTCGTCGATGGCTCGGTCGAGCAGCTCAACCGTCAGGGCGCGGACTGGACTCGCGCAGAGGCTGATCACGAACCGCAGGAGGCGCACCCTGTCCTGACTCCAGCCCGGCCGAGCATCGGGGCCGAGACGCGTCATACCCGTCGGCGCAAGCGCCGCCCACAACCGAGCCGCTTCCTCCCATGTGCGCGTGCCACCGGTGGCTCGTCTCCCCGGCGGCTCGCGCATGAGGAAGTGGATGGCGAGCGTCCTGGCCGCAACGTCGCCGTCCATGCCGCGGAGGCGCACCCGCGAACTCTGTGGCCGATCCCAGAACCACGCCATGTCCTCGCGGTTCTCGGCCATGCCGAGGTCCGTGAGGACCGACCACAGGCGCTTCCACACGTAGGCGGAGTACACCCGCAGCTCGGCATAGCGGCAGCCGGTCTCGGGGTCGGTCTCCCACGGCCGAACTTCGGCGAACGGGTACCTTGGGGCTGTGTCGAACGCGATCGCATCCAGCGTCGTGTCGAGATCGAGGCCCCACCTCTTGGCCAGGCGGATGCCGATGGAGCGGAACCTCTCATTCTTCCTGTCGTGGAGCCACGCGCGGAGGTCGTGGCGGTGCTCCTCGGACAGACCGTCGACAGACAGTGCAGCCGTTGACCCGTTCCACTCACGGCGCGCGCACTCGACCTCAGATCGGAAGCCCGGATCGAAGCGGAAGAACATGCGTCCGGCTGCATGGAGCTCCGGCAGCTTCGGCGCTGTCGCTGCCGCCGTCTCTATGATCTCCCGCTCGCGTTCCGAGGGGTGAAGGTCGGCCCGCGGCGGTGGCGCGTCGTCCCGCCGGCGTCGTTCGCCCATGCTCCATCTCTGCCCCAACGCGTCGGCGCGCGCCGACGCGTGGAGCATGATGGACTCGTCGAACCCGGAGCGTGGCGCGTCCCCGGCCGCCATCCGGGCGAGACCCGCGTCCTCGAGCCGATCACCGCGCCGGTGCCGCGCACCACGGGCGCGTGCTCGCGAAGCACAGTCCGGTAGGGCTGGGGGCCCAGCAGGGCTCGACCGCCTCGGCTCGGTGTCGCGGAACGGCGATAACGTCGAGGCGTCGGGGTGGTCCTGGCGATAGCCGGTCGGTCGCCCTGACGAAGCCGCTAAGCCAGGAGGGGCCCTACTTCCGCTCGTCCTCCCGCAGCTCGAACGTGACGTTACGGTTCGCGCCTGACCAGAAGTTGCCGGTGGTGGTCTCGGTCACGACGTGGTAGCCCTTCTTCGCGAGGTTGTTCGCGTCCTTCTCGAACTTCCGCCGTCCGAGCCACCCCTGGCCGTACCTGCGGACGATCACCTTCTTCCTGCCGAACGGCCACATGCGTGTCGTCTCCCTTCGTGAAGGCCGGGCTCTTTGGAGCTAAGTGAGCCCCACCGCCTGGGGGCACCCCGAGCTGGCCCAGGTGGCGATCCGCCGCGCCCGTCCCCATCAGCAGGTGACCGAGTCGAGCCGGCTGGCGATCTCACTGACGGACCCGGCGGCCTTGGCCATCTCGGCCTGCATCCGGTCGTACTGGCCCGACAGGGCGACGTGGGCGGCCTGATCGACGTCCGACTGGACGACGTCCCAAATCACGAACAGGTTCGCGTAGCACCCGGGCGCCACGTTCGCGTCGAGCCACGCTGCCTCTGCCTGGGACCAGGCACGCATCTGGCCAGCATGGGTTCGGAGCGATGCCACGTCGCCATTCACACCGTCCCGTAGGACGGCGGTGAGCAGGGGCTTGAGAGCCGCGGCCGAGGCGGCGATGTGCGAGCTGAAGGCTAGGAATGCCTGCCTTTCGGTCGATGCCGACGCCGGGGAGACCCCGTTCGGCGAAGTGGTGGCGGACGAGCACCCCGCGACCACGGACAACGCGACGACGCCGACGAGCACCAGGCGCGCCGGCCGCGGTCTGACAGACTGTCTGGCCATCCAAGCCCTCACACCTAGCCTAACTGTCATCTCGAGGCCCCACGTCCTGCGCAGAACGAAGTTGCGAGCGTGGCCACTACTTCGCGACAGTGAAGTCGACGAACGCCATTCCCAGGACCGTCGCGTCCCAGTTGAAGCGGACCGTCAGCTTGCCGAAGGTCTTCGTCTTGTCGACATCCTCGAGTCCACCTGACGCCTTCATCAGGCCCTGGAGCCACTTAGTGATGGCCGTCGACTTGCTGCCGTCAGCAGAACCGATGACCGCCCCGAGATAGCGCCCGAGGTTCGACGCGTAGGTCGATGCGTCGGGGCCGGTGAGCAGGAGCGGGGCTGAGACGGTCACCTCCGTCAGGGCGGGCGTTCCGTACAGCTCGATGAAGGCGACGCCGCTCGTCCCGAGGCGTCGCTGCGTCCCATCGGTGAGCGGGGAGTCCTCGAAGGCGAAGCCTTCGGTCGTGAAGTACGCCTCAAGCAGGTCGGAGCTCCCTAGGCTGCCATGCGCCAGGCCGAATTCGGCGACAGGTGTCGCGGGCACCGGCGTGACCACCCCCGGCGTCACCTCGATCGCGACCGGAGGGGCGTAGGTCAGCGTGAGTTCCTCCTCGGTCGAGCGGTCGTCGCCGACACGGAAGCGGAGCGTGTTCGGCCCCTCGTCGAGGGTGACGGAGATCGCCCAGCTCCCGTCGGCAGCCGCCGTTGTGCGCTCGTCCGGGGCGAAGCTGATGTCCTGCACGACCTCAGCGCCGGGCGAGGCGACTCCCGAGACGGTCACCGTTGGTGTCGAGACCGTGTCGCCGGGATGGTGGCTCGTGATCGCGAAGGCCAGCTCGGTCGCGTCGGGCGACGTGCTAGCGGTGGACGGCGCGCTCGACGCCGCCGAGCTCGGTGTGGCCGGTGGCTCGGTCGCGGCGGGCTGCGACCTGGCGCAGCCGCCAAGCGTCGTGACGAGGAGAAGAACGGCGGCCGTGGCGGCCAGCATCCTGCGCGACGCGTGACTCGGAAGACGCATCGATCGCCCCCTTGCTTCGAGCACGGCTTGGTTGGTCGCACGATGCCGGACGGACGCCCGATCGCCAGCGCCGAACGGCCGCGCCCGTGCTGGCCGACACGCCCACCGATGATTCCGTCGGCCACACGTGCATCGTCTCCCTTCTGAAGACTGGGCTTCTTCGAGCTACGCGAGTCGCACGGCGGGCGCGACCCCGAGCTGACCCTGGACCGCAGCCCTGAACGCCATCGGGTTCCAGACGCTCTTGAACGGCTCGGGGGTCCCGCCCGTGCCCCGGACCGTGACCGTCCCGTAGCCGACGAGACGGCCGAGGGCGCCCTGGTCCACGCCGATGTGCTCGACGTTGCGGAGCTGCATCTCCACCGTCCGTCGGGACACCCAGCCGCGCTTCACGATCAGGCGCTGGTTGGTCACCGCGAACTCGGTCGTCCACCAGTTGAGCGCCTCGTAGATCAGCAGTGGGATGCCGATGACGAAGAACGAGAGCACGATTCCCGGCAGCATGATCAGCGGGTGCAGCTTGGTGCGGCCGACGACGAACTCGCCGGGTGTCAGCGACCTGTCGACGTACCCCATGCCACCCCTCCGCGCCCATCCTCTGCTCGTCCCCTGCGTGGATGATACTCATCGTCTGTAGCCTATCGTCATCTCCGTTCATAGCGTCGGCGTGTGTCGAACACCGAGTCGCCGCCGCTTCCAGAAGCCTTCGGACGCGCCGTACGCGACCTGCGGGTACGCGAGGGGCTGAGCCAGGAGGCGCTTGCCGAGCACGCCGGCCTCCATCGCACGTACGTGGGCGGAATCGAGCGCGGGGAACGGAACGTGAGCCTGGTGAACATCGGACGGCTGGCGGATGCACTCGGCATCAGCCTCGCGACCCTCATGGCGGCGGTGGACAGCGAACGGCGCGCGACGTAGCTGACGGCGATCCGCTGCACAAAGGCGGGCGGCTCCGCTCAACGAGCATGCCGGTCGACGCTCACGCGGCCGCGTGGACACCGTCTCGCAGGAGCTCGATCGCATATCGGTTCTCGTCTCGACGCTCGCTCCACGCTGGAGGCGGGACCGTCCCTCTCGGCGATCCCCCGGCAACAGGCGGGCGCGCCGTACGCATCGACCTCCTCGCAGGACCTTCCGGGGACGGGATTGCGGAGCGACGTCAGCTCTCGGCACGAGGCCACGATCGCGGCGTACCGGTCGGCGACGTCGTCTTCATCGGTCGTGCCCGCCCCAGGAACGGAGGACGTCGGAGCGGATCGCGTTGAGCTCGTGGAGGCTCGCCCGGGTGGCGGGCAGGAGCTCAGGGGCGAGTTCGGGCCGGCGCCAGCGCACCCATTCAGGCCCGAGCCTGATCCAGTCGTACACCGCCTGGCTCTCCGGGCTCCAGACCACCCGGTGTGCCAAGATGGCGCCCTCGCCATAGAACACCGCGTCGCCGATCGCCGCCCACCGGTGTCTGGGCTCGACCCCGGCGAGGACCCGGTCCATCGCGGGGAGACTCCCGAACCGCCTCAGCGCAGCGTTCCCCTGGCGGGTGTGGCAGTCGTACGCCGCGCCGAGGATCCCTCCGATCAGGCTCTTCGGGAAGTCGGGCCCGGGGACCACCGTGGGCGATCCCTCCCGCACCCAACGGTCGATGATCGGGAGCTGCGTCCACATCACGTTCCGCACCCTGCTCGCCGTCATGGCTGCGACGTAGCAGCCCCAGCGCGACGTCCCCATCTCGACGATGAGCTGGAACAGCGGGGTCGGCGACCGGTCGGTGGCCGTGGGCATGTCGCCGATCGCGAACCTGGGGCCGGCCATCAGCTGGGCGACCGCGGACCGCAGGGCGAAGGGTCGATCGGGATCGTCGACGATCCGACACATGGCCCGCTCGTCGAGGGCGTCGAGGTCGGTCCAGACCACGCGCGGGTCGCTGTGCGCCGAGTCCAGCAGCTCGGCCGCCGACCGGTCGCCATGTGCGGCGGCCAGCTTCCGCGCCAGCCACCGGAGCACCCGCTGCTCACCCTGTCCCCGGCGCCAGTCCCTCGCGCCCAGGACGGCCAGCGCCTGAGCCGACGCGAGCGGATCGCCGGCTGCCACGTCCTCGATGGCGATCACGGCGAGGCGGCGGCGCAACGCTTCGAGATCCAGCGCCCCGAGCTGATCGGCGACCCAGCCGGCGTAGTCCACCATCTCGAACCGGATCGCCTTCTGCAGGGCGCTGATCAGTGCCCACCGGGCTTCCTGCGACAAGTGCAGCGGCGCGGGCTCCGTCCGATCCCCCTCGAGGCCCTCCTCGACCGATCGGATCAGCGCGTGCTCCAGCTCGGCGATCGAGCCGTGGCTGTAGCAGCCGTTCTCGTCGAGTTCGTTCGGCTCGGGAACCCCGAGCAACGTGCCCAGAAGTGCCATCAGATCTCCTGCCGGACCATCCGGGCGGTCTCCGTGGCGCCGAGGTCGGCGATCGTGTCGAGCGCCCGCCGCGGGTCGAACCGACCAGTCATCGCCGCACCTCCTCGGCCGCGACCGGCGGCCGCGGACCAGGACCGACGCGGTCGAAGACGACGCCGCGGTCCCGGAGCGACACGAAGCCATCCCGGCCGATGACGACGTGGTCGAGCAGGTCGATGTCGAGCAGCCGCCCGGCCGCGAGCGCCTCGGCGGTGAGGTGCAGGTCGTCGGGGCTCGGCGTCGGGTCGCCGCTCGGGTGGTTGTGTACGAGCACCACACCGGACGCCATCTCGCGGACCGCGTCGCGGAACAGCTCGCCGACCCGGACGACGCTCGCCGAGACGTTGCCGACGTACACGGTCCGGACGCCGAGCACGTGGTTCTTCGCGTCGAGCAGGACGACCCGCAGCTCCTCGCGATCGAGGGCTCCCATCCCGGCGAGGAGGAGCGTGGCGATGTCGGCGGGCGTGCGGATCGTCTCGCCAGGCTCGGGTCCGAAGCGCAGGCGCACGCCACAGTCCGGGCATTCAACGGCGCCGGTCGATCCGTCGCGGACGACGCGGATCGAACGGGGGCCCGGCGACTCCGTCGCCCTGGGTGGCCCGACCCTCGCGGGCAGGAGTAGGCTGGAGACGTGACGGGGGTGAGGCACTAGCTCCTCCTGTCGCTCTGGCCGGACGGGTGGTGACACACCCGCTCGGCCGCTTCGATCTACACGGCCGTTCGTCGCTGGTCATCGCGTGGCCGCACGTCGCACCCGGACTCCGGGCACACGCGGAACGCCGCGTACGGGCGGCCGGTCTTCTTCGACACGCCAGCCGGCACCGTCCGCCACGCGGTGCGGTGGACCGGGCAGACACCCGAAGCCGACGTCGGTGCCGACCGCGCCGGCAGGCGCGGGGGCTCGCGCCGCAGCGGTGCGGGCGCCGACCAGCCGGGCAGGGGTAGCGGCTCACCGTCGGCCCGCGCATCGTCCCAGCGCACCTCGACGTCGTCGGGGACTTCCAGGCGGATCGTGATGACGCGGGTCATGCCGCCACGTTCCCTTCGCCGACCGGGACCGGGCCGCCCATGACCGACCGCCCGGGTCCGGTCTGCCAGCCGTACAGCCGGCGCGCCTCGAGGAACGCCGCCCGCGTCCCCCGGTCGACGTGGAACTCGACGAGGCGAGCCCCCTCCGGCCGCACGTGGACGACGCCGAACCGCGTGACCCGCGGCAGGCGGTACCGCCGCGGGTCGCCGGGTCGCCCGATAAAGTCGGCGGCCGCGTAGGCGGCGAGCTGGAGCGCGGTCTCCGCGTAGACGCCGGTCCCTGTCTTCACGTCGAGGAGCCAACGCGCGCCGCCGATGACCGCGATCGCGTCGAGCGTCCCGCCGTACCCGTGGCGGAGGCTCACGACCATCTCCTCGACCGCGAGGAACCGGGGGCGATAGGCGCTGAGGAAGCCGCGGTACGCGGCGACGAACGGCGCCTCCTCATCGGTGACCTCGGGCTCCGTCCCGGTCGCGAGCTGCTCGACGAGGCGATGGACCCGCGACCCGATATCGGCCGCGGTGTCGCGCTGGTAGTCGGGAATCTGCTTGAGCCAGTTCACCGCGGCGGCGTCGCCGCCCGCCTCGCGCATCCGAAGGAGCACGTCGAGATTGCGCACTGCACAAGCCGCGGTCTCTCTCTTGGCCCAGCCGACGAGCGGGCCCGACTTGTCGAGGACCCTGATGACCGTCGTGACCGACGGCAGTCCGGTGACGGGGGCGGTGCCGTCATTCCAGCTGTAGAGGTGCGAGTCGGTCCGGGTGAGTCCGAGCGGTGGGTCCGGTTGGATGGATTCCATAACCCCATGATGACACTTGACATCTCTTATGTCAAGTTTAAGATAGACTAAAGACGAACTCACACATTGGAGTCAGAGGTGCCCCAGATCACGATCTCGTTCCATGGAGACACCCACGAGGAGCTCGTGGCGAGCGTGTGGCGCTGGGTCGCCCCCTTCGTGGGGGACCGGACGGTGGCGGCTTCGGCGGGGCCGTCCACCGATCAGCGCGAGCGCGAGGTCCGCGAGCTGCTGCGGCGGGTGAAGGGTGGTGGCGACAGCCGCCGTCTCATCCGCGAGCTCGCCGAGGCCGCGCTACGGGGCGACGCGGTCGTCCGAGACGATGCCCTGAAGGCCCGTTACGGCAAGACGACCGGGACCGCGTTCGCCGGGATGGTCGGCGGCCCCAACAAGCTAATGCGGCGGATCGGCGGCCGCGACCTCATCACCTGGGACCGGGCCGTCGGTGGCTACCGCATCGACCCGCTCGACGCCGAGGTCATCCTCGCCGTGACCGCGGCGAGCACCGCGTCGCCCGGATCAGCGTAGACGGCAGTCGAGGGACTGGCGACCGCTTCGCTCACGAGGGGCCGAGGTCTCATGCCCGTCCAGGAGGCCCCAGGACGGGCGATACTCGGCGACCGGCCCCCAGTGCCGGCCGCGGAGGGAACGAGGCAGGACCAGGCCGCTACTGCGTGAACGCGGGCCAGCGTGGCCCGCCCATGAACAGCGTGGGTCTGCTCATGGCGCCGGCGAACTTATGCCTCGACCACCTGGTAGCAGACGAGGTGAACATCCGCCACGCTGATCGGCGACTCGACAGCGAGCGTTGGCGGGCGGAGCCCCTCTGAAGAGACGAACTGCACGAGCTGCTCGGCCTTGGCCTCGGCGCTCGCGTCCTGACGATCGATGATGGCCCTGAGCGACCGCGCTACGGTCGGCGGCCACGGCACGGCCAAGGCGTCCACGGTGCGCTCGACCACGGCGGGGTCGAGCCGCACCGAGCCGTACAGGACCGCTACAGCATCCCGCTGCGCCTTGGGCACTCGCGCCTCCCGCTTCAGCGGGTCAAGTTCATCGAGGCGCTCACTCACGATCTGGGTTCGTGCCCGACCCCACAGTTCGAAGAGGAGGTCTCGGGTAGCGTCGGGGACGTACCGCAGCGTCTCCGGAGCACACTGGGCGTAGCCGAGGAGAGGTAGCCGATCGGCCCGCAGATCGCCAAGCGGCAGCGGGACGAACCTCCACTCGATCCGCGAGCCGGCGCGTGCGGCGAACACGACGCCACGCGCCCGAGCCGTCTTGAAGCCGGAGCCGATCCCCCATGGCAGCGCCCCGAGTTCGGCCTCGCGGTCAGCCATCAGTGCTTGGCGAAGCTCCTCGCGGAAGCCCTCGCCCGAGAACGCGTCGAGCTCCGCTTCCTTCTCGTCGATAACCGACGCGTCGTCCCCCGCGATGCGCTCGATGTCGCTCCGAGTGTCGTCGAAGACGTGCTCGAAGGTCTTGATGTCGGGGACGGGAGAGTTCTCGAGACCGACAGCGGCGTTCGCCTGCGCGATCTTCCGGCGGAGCCGCTCTTCGAGGTCAAGCATGTCGGAGAGGTGCTTGTCCGGGAAGAACGTGTGCAGGTGCACCGTTCTGTGGGGCGAGCCGATGCGGTCCACGCGACCGTTCCGCTGGACAAGCCGCATCGGGTTCCACGGGATGTCGAAGTTGAACACCGTCCCGCACTGCTGAAGGTTCTGGCCTTCGGCGAGCACGTCGGTCGAGAGGAGGAGGTCGTACTCGTCGGGTGTGCCTTCGCGAGCGTCTGTCGAGCGAGGCGCGAAGCGGTTGACGACATGGGCTCTCGCGTCAGAGTCCATGTCACCAACCACCGACGCGAAGCGGGCCCGATAGCCCGAGAACCGCCGGTCCGTCGTGCGCTCGAGGAACGCATCCAGGTACTGGACCGTGTCGGCGTAGTAGCTGAACAGCACCACCTTGCGCTCGTCGGCGTGAGCCGCCCGGCGTTGGACAAGCGCAAGTGTGTCCAGAAGCGCGTCGAGCTTCGGATCGTCGTGCTCGCCGATCGTCTCGGCGTGGTGCAGGAGTCGCTCGAGGACCGCGAGGTCGCCCTGCACGGACGAGCGCAGGTCGTCAGCTGCGTACTCGCCGATCGGCCGGGCGTTCGCGTCGTCAGCCAGCAGCGCGGCCAGCCCCTCGTCGTCAAGCCCCTCCTGCCACACCTCGGGGGAAGTTCTCGGGTGGGCGACGAAGCCCTGATCGAGCACCTCAAGGAAGCGACGGTGCGAGCCGATCATGACGCGCAACGTTCGCCGGAACGCTTCGAGGGAGGACTCGAAGCGCTTGAGGAGTTGCGACAGGAGAAGGCCGGCCGTGACCGCCTGTGCGCGCTTCTCGCCGTCATCGTGGAGTCGGTAGATGTCCGGCTGGTAGCGGGCCATCGACAACCCGGCGTCGATCGCGTGGCTCACCTCGTCGAAGAACGCTGCGCCGGGCGCGTCGGCCGGTCGAGCGGCCTCGTAGCCCACGCGATGGAGCTTCGGCACCGGGAAGACGATCGGCACCGGTCCCTTGGGCGTCTCGAGGGTGGCGTTCGGGAAGTACTTCTTGATGTGGTTGCGCGTCCTCCGCACCGAGACGGCGTCGAGCAGCGGAAAGAGGTGGCTCGGGGAGAGTGCCTCGAGGTCGAGGCTCATGGCCTTCGCGAAGTACTCGCGGAGGTTGGAAATCCCGACCCCGGCGAACCGCGCCTCGCTGCGGGCGAACAGGAGGATCTGCCAGTAGAGGTCCCAGAGCGAGTTGTTCACCGGCGTTGCCGTGAGGAGGACGAGGCGCTTCTCGACGCCTCCGGCGGCCATCAGCCGCCGAAGCGCCCGGTAGTAGGTCGTCTCTGGGTTGCGGAAGGCATGAGCCTCGTCGATGACGATGAGGCGGTACTCGGCGGCATCGAGCGGCAGATGTTGCTGCCGACGGTCAGGGCCGTTGGTCGGCGGATCGCCGACTTGCGTGTCGTTGGCGAGCTCCTGGAAGCTCACGACGTCGACCTTGAAGCGGGTCAACTTGGCCACGAAGTCCTGCCAGGTGGCGTCGCGCAGCGCCGCCGGCGTGACCACAAGCACTCGCCACCCGCGGTCGACGAGGTGGTGCTCGATCAGGCCGCCCGCGACGAAGGTCTTGCCGAGTCCCACGCCATCGGCGACGAGCACTCCGCCCCATCGATCGAGGATGCGCAGCGCCCGCCGAACGCCGAGCTGCTGGAACTCGGCGAGCCGGATCGTGGCGCTCGGAGCGGTGATCGGCGGCCGTCCCCCTTCGACCGTGAGTTCGGCGCCGTATAGCTCGTAGAGCATCCGCAGGTAGATCGTGTACGGGTCGTAGTCGCGCTCGCGTTCCCGATACAGGGCTGCGAGGTCGAACGGCTCGGCTTGCCCCCACAGGTCGTCGTACCACGACCGAGCGAGCGCAACCTTGTCCGGGTCGTAGACACCGAGATCGAGCTCGAGGTTCCGGCTGAGCCCTGCGCCGGTGAAGTTCGCGGACCCCGCAAGGATGCCGGCTTCGGTGCCGAAGATGAACGCCTTTCCATGGAGGAAGCCGCGCCGGTAAAGGCGGACCTCGGTCGTCGGACGACCAAGGAATGCAAGCAGACGTCGAATGTCCTCGGAGGTCTTCTGGGCGAACTCCGCAAGGTCACGATCAGCGGCAAGCGACTGGCGGAGCGCCGCGAGTTGGTCGCCAAGAGTCTTCGGCGGAGGTGGCGTCCCAGGGAGCGCGACTCGGCGAGGCCGCGGCGGCTCGGGTTCGGTGCCGAGCAGGATGCGCACCGCAGGGGCCGCCTCGAGCGCCTGCGCCACAGCGCCGAAGCCGTCGAGGTCGAAGTAGCCGGAGGCGATCGCGATCTCGCGAGAGTTGCCGTAGTAGGCGGCTGCCGAAGCGAGCGCGGCTGCAACCGTGTTGCCGTTGCGGTTGTCGACGAAGGAGCGCCGCTGCGCTTCTAGCTCGCCCACTCGTCGAACCTCGTAAGGATGGCTGCGCGTCGACCCGGTGACAGGCCGGCGTCCGTCGCCGGGAAGTCCTCGAACATCGCTTCGAGTTCATCTCGCTCGAGCCCGAAGAGGTGCGCGACGACCGCGTCCAGCTCGGCGATGAACGCGGCCTTGGTTCCCGACGCGAGCGGGCCCACGTCGACTCCCACCTCGTTCGCGAACGCGGCGTAGCGCTCATCGATGGCGGCCAGTCGACCGGCGAGTTCGACGACGCGCCGCCAGCGCGGATCGCTCCTCGCGGGTCGCGGGACTGGCAGAGAGTTCAGGATGTAGTAGTTGAGATGGATCTCCACCCGCCTGCGTGCGAGCCAGTCGAAGGACACCGACCCCAAGACGCCGAGGAGGTACGCAACGTCCGACTCGTTCCCGGACGGCCAGACAAGGGACGGAGCGGTATTGACCGCGAAGACATGCGGGGGTACCAGGGCCGTGATGACCGTGCGCGAGTTCGTTCGGTTCGTGACATCGCGGAACAGGATGCGCGGACCATGCTGAGGGAGCGTCGCGGGATCGAGGACGATGCTGCGAGGGAACGCCCGCCACACGTCTGATCTGAGACGTTTCTGCTGGAGGACCGGGAGGCCATCGTCAGGATGAAGCCGGAACGGCAGCTCCCCGCCCTTCTTCCACAGCTCGGGCTCCCAGAGGTCGAACGACTTGCCGCCGTAGACGGGCCACGAGTCTGTTGGGGCGACGTCAGGCTCCCTCATCAGGCCGGACTGACGGTCCTTCGTGGCATGGAGTTCGGCCCACGGCAGCACGCGCCAGCCGCTCTTGGCCGAGTCGAGGCGGGGATGCGTTGTCGCGAGACGCTTGAATAGCCGAGCCAGGCGAACGGAGGGGATCAGCGGGATCGCAAGATCGGGCAGGGCGCTACGGAGCTCATCCAGCGTCCACTCGACGCGATCGTCGTCGAGGTGATCGAAGGCGGAGCGCCCGCCGGCGGGTCCGGCCACGGAGATGCTCCGTTCACGTTCCCCGCCGATCTGACCGTGCACGAGCCCGATCGTGTACTGGGGGTGCACATCAGGGAACATCCACGAGCGGTTGTTGAGTACGAAGTCGAGATCGAGGCCAACCGCCCGGCCGAACAGCTCCTCGCGGAAGGGCGTGGTGCCGTCTCCAGCGAACGCGCTCCGTGGGAGGACGACCCCGAGGCGCGCGCCAGCCCTGACGATCTGCAGGAACCGCTCGGCGAATGCCTTGTACAGGTCAGGATCGCCGCTCCGGGTGAGTGAGTATGTCGCCTGCAGGTATCGGCGAAGCGCCTCCTTCTCGACGGCCTCCGCTTCGTACCGCTCCCGGGGTGTCTCGTAGCGAGCGATCAACTCGGCGATCTTGCGTTCCTGCTCCGAGTGCGATCGCAGCGACTTGAGACCGGGGATGTAGCGAGTGAAGAAGCCCAGGCGCTCGACCGTCACCTCCTCCCACGGTGGGTTCCCCAGCACGGCGTCGAAGCCGGGCCGTTCACGGACGAACACCTCAGGGAACTCGATCCGCCAGTGGAAGCCGACTTGCTCCGACACCGCTCGCCGCGCCCGCTCAAGCTGGTTCACAAGGAAGATGTCGGTCGTCCCACTGACGATATCCGCAGCCCGCACCTGGAGTTCAGCCATGTCGCTGCCGAGGAGCTTCTCCGCCGTGAGGACGTCGTACAGGTCGCGCAGGCTCGACGTCTTCGAGCGCATCTCAGCCTCGAGCTCCCGACTGCGCTCGACCTCGCCGAGCTCGAGGTCGGTGAGCGACGCCACCTGGTCTGCCTTCTGGCGGGCGTCGGTCTCTGCGCCGAGGGCGAAGAGGCCAACCTCGGCCGGCAGGTCCGGCCCGATCCCGAGCAGCGAGTTGCCGTGGCGCAGTGTGTGGCCGAGGTACGAGAGCGGGAGACCCGGCACGAGGGCATGGAGCCACAGGCCGAGGCGGGCGAGCTCAACCGCCATGGGGTTGAGGTCCACGCCGTAGATGCACCGCTTGAGGACGAGGCGACGGAGCAAGTCCACGTCAGAGGCGCGCTCGGCGAGGTCGGGAGCCCCGTACTCGCTACCCACCACAGCGAGGCGCTCACGTGCCCGCCTCAGCTCGGCGGCGAGGGGTCGGTTCTCGTGGGCTGCGAGGTACCGCCCGACCTCGTCGGTGATCACGTCGAGGGCGGCGACGAGGAAGTGGCCACTGCCCATGGCGGGGTCACAGACCCGGAAGTCAAGCAGGCGCGTCGTCGCGATCTCCGGATCGTGCGGCAGGCCGTCGAGATGGAGCCGCAGGGCGGGGCGCACGGCCTTCTCGACGAGCCTGTCCACCGCGAACGTGGGCGTGTAGTACGAGCCGGTCGCCTTCCGGCCGCCCTGCGGGGATCGGACATGCGGTGCGCCCCGGGGCACGTCGACCTGCTCGCCCGACACCGCCTCGACGTAGGGCTCTCCTTCAGCACCAAGCTCGACGCGGAGGTCTGTGGCGGCGAAGGCAACCTCGTAGCTCAGCAAGCCTTCGTAGATGGTGCCGATCTGGCGGACGCCAACGTCACCGAAGTCGATCTTCCCGGACCCGTCTTCGCCGGAGTCCCACCCGAGCGCCACGAGCGCAGGCCCGATGACGGCGTTCGGAAGCGCGATCCGGGCCAGCAACCCTCCGTCGAGTCCGTCTTCCTCGAACAAGCCGCCGTCGTAGGGCGGAACACCCCAGTCGGCGTTCCCGCTCCGTACGGCCTCGAAGAGCTGGCGCAGGTCCGTCCAGTTCGATGTCGCTCGTTCGTCGAAGCGGCGCCCTGGTGCCGCGTGGATCTCAGCCACCCGCTGGACGAGCCTCGTGATCGAGTTCGCCGCGTACTCCGCCTGCTGCATCGGGAGCAGGTTCCGATCCTCGGCGTAGAGGAGGAAGAGCAGGCGGAAGAGGAGGACAAGCGTTGCCCGGTACAGCTCGTTCTCGGTCGGAAGCGGCGTGCATCCGCTCGTTCGGGCCGCCTCCCAGATCCCTCGAACGAGTCGGTCGACAACCTCCTCGTAGAGGCGCTTGGTGAAGCGCTCGCGCAGGCCGACGGCGTACCGACCTGACTCCGCTCGGATGCGCTCGAGGCGGCCGCCTGGCCGCAACGCATCGGGGGACACGAGGGCTCCGAGCAGCGGCGCGAACTCGGCTGGGAGGAGGGCTGTGTCGAACTCGACGTAGGCAGCCGATGCGGCCCCTTCGTCGAGGGCCTCCTCGGCCCGCAGGGAGTAGATCCTGATGAGTGTTCCGGCGACGAGCAGGGCGTGATCGACCCCGAGATCTCGAGCGCGGGCGAGCGCGATGGTCGAGGGCGGGGCGGTGCGCCCCTCGGCCACCCGGTCGAGGCTGGCACCGTCGTCGTAGACGTGGACAACGGCGACGGTCAGATCGTCGTCTCGGAGCTGGTACTCGCGCGGCCCGAGTGGCCGGAGCTCGTACCCGAGCGCCCGCAGCAGTGGCTCGCCGGCACGCCCGAGCGCACCCGTTCCGAACTCGGCGGCGTCGGTCCACTCCGGCCGCCGCTCACGACGGAGGACCGTCGTCACGTAGTGGGTCGAGACGAGGTTCCGGTTGCGGAAGCCGGGGACGTTGCCGCTGCCCTGCGTGCGCGCGAAGAGAGTCAGGGCACGGAGCGCGGCAGCGACAGGGGGCTCGTCGAGGAGGCCCGAGAGGATGCGGTTCGCGAGCTCCGTCGTGAGGTCGACGGTGGGCGGCGGCGTCCCTTGAGGCCCGCACACGAGCCAGCGCTCGCCCACCATCGCGGCGACGATGACGGGTCGCACGGTCTGGCCGCGCCGCGCCTCCCACGCCTGTCTGAGTCGAGCCGGGGTAATGGTCTCGTCAAGGGCGACCTCACTGACCTCAAGCGCTGTGCCGGTCGCGTTGCGCTGACCTTCCCACAGGCGAACAACCCGTCCTCCGGGGAACGGGCGATCTCGCAGGGTGGGCTCGCGTCCCAGATCGAGCTCGGCCACGTCCGTCAGGATCTCGATCGACGGCGGTTTGGCATGAGCAGCTCTCCGACCTTGGGCACTCTGGCGAGCGACGGTCCACAGGGAGTCTAACTGCGCCGCTGCCGCCGCTCACGTCGACACGCCGCTCACGTCGACCCCGACGGACTCCTCGCCTCCCCTGTACGTGCCCGGCGCGCCAAGATTTCGTATCGGGCGTTCCTCCGTACGGAGGCCCGGAAGGCGGCCAAGACCCGTGGCGCTGCGAAGCACGGGCGCGAGGCCGCGCCGCACGGTGGCCTGGCCGCCAGTCCCAGCTCCCAGGCGCTGGCGCCGTTCGCCATTGAGCAGGAAGATCTCGTCCGTTCGCAGATCATCTGGACTGCCGTGCAGTGAGGAGAACGGTGGCGTCGCGGCCCTGGGGGTCGGTGGCAACTGATCGTTCGGGCCGACTACATGCTGTGCCGCCGCCTCATCACCGAGGCAGATCGCGAGCGCCCGATGACGTCGAGACCACGCGCGGCGCGGTGACTCGGTCCCGGTCGCGCTAGGTGCCGATCGGGATCGGGATCGGGAGCCCGATCTTCATCGCGATCGGGGTGTAGAGGTCGATGCCCACCGCCGGGGTGGAGATCGACACCAGCAGCGCATACCGCACCGGGATGTCGACCCGGTCGCGACGGTTGTTCTGCTTCCACCAGCCGCCCACGGGGTACACGCCGAGCACGCCGCAGTTGGCGAGATCGGCGGCCGTGCCGGTCCAGAGGTCGGCGTGCAGCGAGCCCGCGCTCCGCTGCTGGCTTCCGAGAAACCAGTCGGGTTCGTGGCCAACCAGGGGGGCGTGACCGCCCTCCTCGCCCTCAGCGAGGCGGTTCAGCCTGCGGCGGAAGTCAGCCGTCGTCTCGAGGGGGCGGCGAATGTCGAACCGAAGTCCGTGGGAGGGATAGACGTAACGGCCGGCCCAGCCCCTCGTGGACGGGTTCGGTTCCACGAAGTAGCTGAGGGTGACGCGCAGCCGAACGGGCGTCTCACCGAGCGCTCCGAGCTGTTCGTCGGGCCACGGCAACTCGTGGAGGTGCATCTCGCGCAGCCGAGTGTCAGGGCCCGCGGACTCAAAGGGCCGGATGGTCGCCTGGGCGATCAGCGTGACGGCCCTCGACGCACTGTGCAGCACGCGTTCGAGGGTGGGGACTCCAAACCCGTAGCGCCGGACAAGACGCTGCCGGCGCGTCCTGCCGGCCCCGGCTGCCACGAAGGCGTCGAGCATCGGGTCAGTCCACTCGGCGGCGTGAACGACGAGCCCGCGCAGCGTCTCCGGCCAGAGGTCGGGGTAGTACGCCGATGCGATGGCGGCGAGCCGCGCCGCCTGGGCAGCCGCCGCACTGGTCGCGTTCGTCGTGGTCAATGGCTCGCCGAGCGGCTCCCTTCGGGAGGTGGTGACGAGGCTCACGATGTCGTGAGTGTCGAAGTCGTTGGCGTGGGGGGACACGAGCAGGTTCCCGCCTTCGAGGACGACGTCGGGCTTCACCGGCCAGAGCTTCGAGAACGACATCGACGTGCGGCTGAATGGGGAGAGTTCGCCCGGCCTGGCCAGTGCCGACCACCCGGCGAACGCAGGATCGGCCGGAATGCCGTCCTTCTCGGTGAATGCTCCCACGGTGAGCGCGTTCCACGCCTGGCTTGGGTCCTGCACTGGCGACAGGTCACAAGTCGCAAGGTAGTCCTCGGTGTACCCGTCGCGAACGTTGCCCCCGGATACGACCATGAGCCGGCTCGCGCTCGGGTCGGGGGTCGACAGCAGCTGGATGCCCGTGCCCAACGGCGCCACATCGGTCCCGAAGGCGAGGGCGTCGATCGTCGCAGACCAGGAGGTGGGTCGGCCATCCGAGTGGTAGTCGACGTCGCTGTTGGCCATGCAGAAGGCGCGTCGGCGACCGGGGTGGGCGGCCTCCGGAGCGGCGGTGCCTGCGGCAGTGACCGCCGCATACGTATCTGGTCGATTGGGTGCCGCGCCCGGGTCGGGCAGGACCTTGACTGACTCCAGGCGGTGTCGCAGGCGAACCCGCAGCGCCGATGTCAGCGGGTCCTCGAGTGCTCCGAACAGGGCCAGACCGCCGAGCTCCGTCCCGTGACCGTGACGATCGACGCCGTCTCGGCCAACGACGTGCCTGATGTCGGCAGGGTCGACCGACCCCTCGAGCAGTGAGTGCCGGTAGAGGCCGGTGTCGAGGAGGCAGACGCACGGCGCGTTGGGGCCTGCAGGGTCGACCCGAGCAGCCAGGTCGGAGACCAGCCGCTGTTGCGCCTCCCACTCCAGTTCGGCGGGCGAATGCGCGAGGCGAGGTCGGCGCAGCTCCGCGATCGGCAGGCGGGTCCCGAGCGCCTGCCCGATCTCAGGCGCTCGGGCCTCGATGGCGGTGACCGTGCGACCGGGGAAGGCGACTGCACGCGTCGCGAGGGTCCAGCCGAAGTGCGCTGCCACGTCGTTCAGCACGTTGACTTCACTACCGGTCCGGCGCAGCCACAGCTCCCACCACCGCCGCTCCCCGCCGTCCGGAAAGGCTTCCTCTTCCGTCCAGAGCTGCTCGAGGACGGCCCGGCGGAGTCCCTGGATGTTCGCCACCAGGTCCTCGTAGCGTGGACGGCCGCTCCGCGACACTTGTTCCTCGTACTGATCGACGCGTCGGAAGAAGATGTCCGCCTTGCCATCGGGGATGAACACCGTGGCGACCTCCGGGGTCGCGTCGGAGGGCGGTTGAACCGACAGGAGCTCGATGCCTGAAGCCCGAAGCTCTAGGCTCTCGACCGCGACCTCGAACCCGCCAGGCCAACCTGTGACGGCCAGGACCATCCCATCAGACCGCAGGACGTCGTCCCACGCCCCTCGGAGGCGATCCTGTTCGTCGAGTGCACCGCGAAGGCCCTCGCGAAGGGCGGAGGCGTGGCGCCTCCGATCGGGGATGTGGTAGAGGCGCCGCTCGCCACCGCCCCGACCGCGCCGCTGGAACCTCTCGGCGCTTGGCTGCCCGGGAACGATCAGGTGGGGGAGGTCTGGAGCGGCCCGGGTGAGGTCGTCAGTCATCGCCCGCGCGTCGCCGCTCCCTCAGCGCGCTCGTGAGGTCTGACGTCGCGAGTCGTCCACGTCCCCGCAGCAGGACTTGCTTCGCCGCCGCCTCCGCGGCACGAACGACATCGGCCTGGCTCAGACCTGAGGTCTCCTCTGCGACTGCATCCCAGCTAATGGCTGACGTGTCGAGCTGGGACAGGCGTTTGCGGATAATCTCGACCGCCACCACGGAGTCCGGGAGGTCGTATTCGATGACTTGATCGAACCGGCGATACAGGGCGCGGTCGAGCAGCTGCGGATGGTTCGTCGCCGCGACCACCAGGCTGTCCGGAGAGGCGTGCTCGACGAACTGCAGGAAGGAGTTGAGCACCCGGCGAGCCTCGCCGACGTCGTTCCCTGCGGTCCGCTCGGCTCCGATGGCATCGAACTCGTCGAACAGGTAGACGGCCCGCGTCGCGGCCACGGCGTCGAACACCAGGCGGAGCTTGCCGGCAGTCTCGCCCATGTACTTGCTCATGAGCGCGTCCAGCTGGATCGTGAACAGCGGAACGCTCAGGTCGTGAGCTAGAGCGGCAGCGGACATGCTCTTGCCGGTCCCGGGAGAGCCGAGCAGCAGAAGGCGGTGGATCGGCTCCAGCCCGTGTTCCGCAAGGCGGTCCCGCTGGCGCTGCTCGAGGAGCACCCGCTCGAGCTTCTCGAGGACATCCCCGGCCAGCGTCATCGACGAGAGGGACACGTCCGGATACGTGACGGACATCAGGCCAGCCAGCTCGCCACGGGGTTGCGCGAGCGGGATGGGGCGCAGCTGGCTTGCGGCGCGCGGAGCCTGAGCGGACTCGACTAGCTCGCGAAGATCCTGCGCGAAGTGGTTCTTGCCTTCGCGGGCGGCCCGCGCCGCGAGCTGCATCGCGACCGAGTAGAACCCTTCATCGTCGCCTTCGATGTGGCGGCGAACGAGGGCCTTCACGTGCTCAGCGGTCACCGTCATCCGGGAGCCTCCGGCCATCCTGCGGACTGCGTGAGCGCGTTCACGTCGTCAGTATCGCCCATCGCGACTACCCGAGACCGGCCGCAGGATCTGCCCCGCTGCCACCTCCGGATCGCGCCGGATCGGTCCGTGGCGAACCCCACCGCAACACATTCGCTCGTGTCTACCCAGATCGCCCCGGCGATGCGTGAGGGCTATCGTCCGAGCAAGGGTGGACCAGGGAGGTGGGATGTGCCGCTTGGATCGAAACCGGCGCCGAGTCCGCTCGTGCTCGCACTAGCCGATGGCGTCCACGGCGCCATCCGGAACACGAACCTCGTCATCGACCGCGCCGTGACGACGGGCGTGGCCGTCCTCGTTCGATGTGCCTGCGCCGTCGACGTCGGCGACCAGCGATGCGTCTGCGGGCTCAGCCTCCCGCTCCCGGATCGCTGGATACGGGCAGCCCGAACCCGCCGCGCCGCCAGACAGCCGATCGGCCCGCTGCCCCACCGGACGTGCATCCTCTGTCGAGCCGACGACCACGACCGCGCGCACACCTACGAGATGGCGATCTCTGTGGTCGGGTACGTCCCGATGGCCCCGGTGCGGGTCGCGGCGTCCCGGCGCCGCTCGGTGAAAGTGACGCAGGCGCGAGCGAGCCGAGCCGGCGCCCTGCCGCCCGAGGCCGTCGAGGCACAGCAGAAGGCGGCGGGCGTTCGGTAGGGTCACAGAGGGGACACGCCAGAAGGGTGGCGAGCGGTTCGGGCGCCCTCGTCGCGGCCCTGGCGTGGGCTGGTCGTCCCGGTTGTCCCTACCTGGAGGCCCGTCCAGCAGGATCGGCGACCGCGGCCAGCGTCGCGGCGGCCCTGGCGCGCTGCCGGTCGATCCGCCGCTGCGCCGCTTCCAGTGGAGGGAAGGGCTTGCGGGGTCGACTGGCGTGCGCGAGCAGCTTGGCCGCGGAGAGTGGGCGCTCCTGAGAGCTGCGATAGGCAAGCTGGTGACAGTCGCGGCAGCCGAGGCCGCCTGCGCCCTCAGCGGCAGTACAACTTCAGCACCCGTGACCGACAGGACGGACGGAGCAGTTAGGGGCGGGCGCCGCCGAGCCTAGCGCGGGGACATGTGCGAGGCGGCCCGACTCATGAGCCAGGTCTCCGGTCGGAGTCCAGAGCACGGCCGTGAGCGTGGTCGCAGCTCTGAGGGTCCCTTCCGCACGCTCACAGGCGCCGCGACTCCGCTCGTCAGATGTGGATATCGGCCCATGCAAGGATGCTGGCGACCGCCGCGAGCAGGAGGATCGCGCCGCCGATGACCGCACACGGGGAGCGGCTCCGGCCAGCATCCGTGCCTTCGCCTTCCGGGAGGCGCGGTAGGACGTGGCGGTCTCGGCCAGCACGTAGAGGCAGTCGCGCGGATCGGTCGGCTCGACCTTGCGCAGCAGTCCGGCCCCGACCATCTCATCGAGGACTCCGTCGGTGATGCCCATGCGACCGCCGACGAGACCCTTGTGGATCACGATCGGCGGAGCGTTGGTGAACCTCTGGATACAGAAGGACCGTCGTCCGTCCGGCCTCGCCTCGATCGCCGCGAACAGGGCGTCGAGGAAGGCACGGCCCTCGTCGGACACGGGCGTCACGGCGCGTCCATCGCCTGATCGTCGGTCGAGTCGTCGCCCAGATCCGGGACGACGGGGAACCGCTCCATCGCTTCGAGGGACCGCACGAACGAGAGCAGCCCCTGGGCAGATGCGACCGCGGCCGCACGGCCGGTTCGGGCGGAGTGCGTTCTCGCGTGCGCAAGTCCGAGAGCCGCGCGCACGAATGAACGCAGATCCTCGTTCGCCTTCCCGCCGGCTCGTGCTCGGAGGTAGAGACGCAGCCGCTCCTCCGCGTCTTGGCGGGAAGGCGCTCGCTCGCCGGCGGGCACCATGTCCGGTCGGAAGACCACGTCCACTGCATCGGCGGCGATGTCTCGGCACCGGAGGCCGATGTCCGACAGGTCGCCATCGCTGCGCGCATCAGCCAGCCGGATCTTGAGTTCCGCCAAACGATCGGCGATGGCCTCGAAGCCCGGGGTCGGCACGGACCAGTCAAGGAGGCCGGCCTCGATCCCGCGATCCCGAGCGTCGGTCTCGGCCGCAAGCACGGCGCTGACGTACGTCGGACGATAGGAGTCCGACGCGCCAATCGCCACGCTCTCGGCTCTTACCAGGCCCTTGCGTTCGAGATCACCGAGGAAGGTCATCCGTTCGATTCGAGTCTCATGCTCGCCCGAGGCTTCGAGCCCGAGGTCGCGGTGGATCGGCTCGGCGTCGGCGAAGCGCAGGTCAGCCCAACCATCCCCAGTGATGGACGAGGCTACGTAGAGACGAGTCAGGAAGGCCCGCTCGACCTCGGTGATGTGGATGTCGCCGATCGCAGGCCAGAGCGAAGGCAGACCACCGCTGGCAGCGACATCGCGCCCCGAATCGCTGACCCGATTGCCCGTGCCAACGTTGTCCACCTCCACTAGGTCGAGAGCCGCCAGGTCGTAGAGCGCGGTGAGGATGGCACGCGTGACGCCGTCATCGCGGCCGAAGTCATCGCCGGTGAGTCCGGCGAAGCCGATCTCGTGGCCCAGGGCGGCTAGGCCGACACTGCCGAAACGCGACGGCGCGATGCGCACCAGCGCGGTGAAGACGTCGGAGACCCACGTGGTGTAGCGCACGTCGACAGCGTAGTAGACCGCGCCCCGGCGACGCTCACGCAGGTTCTCCCGGACGAGGCGGGCGCAGTGGCGTCGTCCTCGAACCGTATCGTGCCCTGCTACTCTGGCCGGCGGCGGTCCTGTCACGTTGCGCCGCGGGCGACGCCACGGCGAGGTTCACCTGGTTCTCGGCCACGTTGAGCTGCAGCACCGGGATCAGCAATCTCCGGACGTCTGCGAGGCTCCGCATCGCCTTGAGGTACTGCCGCGCCGCCCGGTCCTGGCGCCGCTGGTAGAGGTCCGCCACCTGCGGCGGCAGCTCGCCCACGGCTCGCGCGTACGCGAGGTCGGCCTGGTAGGAGTGGAGCCAGCACATCACGACCCGCTCGACGAGCAGCTGCTCCAGCGGTAACGGCGTCGGTCCCGCGAGCGCGGCGCGCATGTCCCGGAGCTTCTTGCGGAGCGCCTCGCGGGCCAGGGCGCTCCCGCCAGCGTGGAGATCGACGAGCGCATCCTCGGCAGCGGTCGCGACGTTCCCGCATCCCTCCCAGACGTCCGGCAGCTCGTTCACGAGCGTCCGGATCGCCCGCACCGCCCGCACTTCGCCGCGGTCGGCACGCTCGGCGACCGCCTGGAACCGGACTCCGAATCCCCGCACCTCGGTGTCAGTCCCGCCAGGCACGTCTCCTCCTCCACGCTCCGCGATTGTGCTGGTGGTAGCCGGCCGAGAGGAGTGCGGCGCGGACCGCCGCGTCCGTGGCGTCATAGAGCGCGTGGACGCGGGCGTCGACATCGGCCGCACGACCGAACGCAGCGCGGACCTTCTCCCGCTGCGCGTCACGCTCCGCCCGACTTCGGCGATCGAGTTCAGCCGCCTCCTCGCCGCGTTCGCCGGTCCCGCAGTACTGGCGCACGACCCGGCCGCCACAGCGCACCGACCGCGTGTAGTAGCAGCCTCTGCCACCGCGACTCTCCCAGCCCATGTGTTACGGATCCTCGCGTGCGCCGCTTGTCGCGGACAGCGGGCACCGGCGACGCCAGGGGAGAAGGTCGCGCTCTCGCCGAGTCGGGCACCAGGGCAAGCCGCACATCTGGCGCGCTCGACCGCTTCGGTGACTGACTGCGTGACTGACTGGGCCGCAATGAACGGCCAGATTCGTGCTCACGAAGCGGTCCTGGACCGGCGGCTGTTAACCGCTTGGTCGTAAGTTCGAATCTTACCGCCGGAGCCACTCTGTTACCGAATACCTGCTAACCGCCCGGCGGTTCAGGGTGTCCCTCACATCGCCGTGGCGGCGCTCCTGTGGGCTGGCGCTTCGCGGCCTGCTGCGCTCCCACGACGAGAGGCGCGAGGCTCGGTCAGTCCCAGACGGACTGGCCGACCATGACGTCATTGACCTGACGTTGCTCGGGCGTGAGCGGCTCGACCACGTTCCTCGCCCTCTTGGGCACGCGCGGCACCGGGACGAACTCGTGGTAGGTCAGCGGACGGACACCGACGAGGTCAGGCAGCGCTGGCGGCCTACCGGCCCCTTCATACCATGCGCGGGTGGGCCACGCGCAGACGTAGTGGACCCACCACCCTCGCTCAGGGTCGAACGTGAAGGCCGTTGACCCACAGCCACAGAAGAGCACCGGCACAACGCGCCCGCACTTCTCGTGGACGGTGATCCGGTGGGCGCGCACCGCGCAGATTCCGGTGGGGAACTCGCAGCCTTCGCGATGGTCGAGCTTCGTCGACGCGCCGCGCGCGTGGACGGGTGCGTCCGGGCAAGTGCACCACTGGCGTGCGGCTTCGGCGCTCACAGGTTCATGCTAGCCCACTGCGTCCCATGTGAGCAGGGGACGTCGATGGCTCTCGACTTCTGCGCGATTGACTTCGAGACCGCCAACTGGTTCCGCGGGAGCCCGTGTGCGGTCGGCCTCGTCCGGGTGCTCGACGGCCGGGTTGCTGAGACGCGCCACGACCTGATGCGACCACCGGAGGAGTGGGACTTCTTCGACGACTTCAACGTCGGACTCCATGGCATCACGAAGGCGATGGTTCGGGGAAAGCCCCGCTTCAAGGTGGCGCTGCCGGGCATCCTCGAATTCGCTAGCGGGCTCCCGTTCGTTGCTCACAACGCCGCCTTCGACATGGGCGTCATCCGAGACGCGTGCGAGGTTAGCTGGGTTGAGTACCCCTCGGCCACCTACGCCTGCACGCTCGTCTTCGCCCGGCGAACGTGGCCCCTGCTTTCGTTCTCGCTCCCGTGGGTTGCGGAGGCTGCCGGCGCGAGCCTCGACGCGCACCACGACCCGGAGCAGGACGCCCTCGCGGCAGCCCGCATCCTCCTCGCCATCGCCGACCATCACGGCGCGGTGTCGCTCGATGAGGTTGCGAAAGCGTGCTGCTGCTCACTCGGACAGATGAACGCGGAGGGTTGGTCTGGGTGCCACCGAGCATGGTGGCCGGGCGGCGGCGGGCGCGGGTACCCGCCCGTCCCGGGCGCCAACCCCAATGCTGACCCAGACCACCCGCTTTACGGGCGGGAGATTGTGTTCACGGGCAAGTTGAGTCTGATGACTCGCGAGGTTGCGTGGGAACGCGTCGCCGAGGTCGGTGCGCAACCCGCGGAACGGGTCACGAAGAAGACCAACGTACTCGTCATGGGCTATCAGGACGCCCGTGTGCTGCGACCGGGCGAAGCGTTGAGTCAGAAGGCTCGTCGCGTACAGGAACTGCTGGCGGAAGGGCGCGAAATCGAGGTCATGCCGGAGGTCGACTTCCTGCGGACGCTTGCACCCTGACCCCGCTCGCTCGACCGGGCGGCCTCCACAGGGCCGCGAGCACATTCAGGCCGAGCGCCCTGCGCGGCGACTAGACGTCTTGAGGACGTCTTTCTGCTGCGGCTGAGTCAAGTTTCATGAGGCGAGTCTGGCTCCGATCGCCCAGCGGTCGATGGCCAGCTCGAGCTCGTCGAAGGGACGGCGCAGGCGGGTGTCAG
>JAKAHU010000214.1 GCA_021825385.1 Chloroflexota bacterium
GCCCTCGGGCCCGCCCGTGCCCCGGCCAACCCAACGGATGCTCGACCCGGCCGCGATCGGCCTGCGGGCCGAGGTCGTGGCGGTGGGCTTCAGCGCCCCACTCCAGGTCACGAACGCCGGCGACGGCAGCGGTCGCCTGTTCGTGGTCGAGCAGGGCGGACGGATCCTGGTCGTGCGCCACGGGCAGGTGGGCCGCGAGCCCTTCCTCGACCTGCGCGACCGGGTCGGCGCGGGCGGTGAGCGCGGCCTGCTCGGGCTCGCCTTCAGCCCCGCCTTCCCGGCCGACCGGCGCTTCTTCGTCGACTACACCGACCCGGGCGGCACGAGCGTCATCTCCTCGTTCGTGGCCGGCTCGGGCCCCGACGCGGATCGAGCCGATCCGGCCAGCGAGCGGGTCCTGCTCCGGATCGCCCAGCCGTACCCAAACCACAACGGCGGCGGGCTGGTCTTCGGCCCCGACGGCTTCCTGTACATCGGGCTCGGCGACGGCGGCGGCAGCGGCGACCCGTCCGGCAACGGCCAGCGAACCGACGCGCTCCTGGGCAAGCTCCTGCGGATCGATGTGACACCACCTCCCGACGGCCGGCCGTACGCCGTCCCGCCCGGCAACCCGTTCGCCTCGGGCGGCGGCGCCCCGGAGATCTGGGCGATCGGCCTGCGCAACCCATGGCGGTTCAGCTTCGACCGGCTGACCGGCGCCCTGTGGATCGGAGACGTGGGCCAGAACCGCTCCGAGGAGATCGATCGGACACCGGCCGGCGCCGCCCCGCCGGTGAACTACGGCTGGAACCGGATGGAGGGGAGCCGCTGCTTCGAGCCGGCCAGCGGCTGCGACCGGACCGGCCTGACCCTGCCGATCGCCGAGTACGGCCACGACGCCGGGTGCGCGGTCACGGGCGGATTCGTCGCCCGGGGGGATGCGGTCGGAGCGCTCTCCGGGGTCTACCTGTTCGGTGATGTCTGCTCGGGCCGGATCTGGGGCCTGGACGCGAACGGACCCGACCGGCAGGAGCCGGTGCTCCTGCTCGAGTCGGGCCGCTCGATCAGCTCGTTCGGCGAGGACGAGGCGGGCCGGATTCTGTTCACCGATCTCGCCCGCGGCGAGGTGATCGGGCTCGTCCCGGCCGGCCCGGCCGTCAGTCGATGAGGTAGACCACCGAGACGTCCACCTGGACCTCGCTCACCCCGGGCTGGATCGGTGTCGCGACCTCGGCCTTCAGGGGTGCCGCGCCGGCGTACGGAATGGGCGGTGGCGTCACCGAGGAGCCCTCGCTGATCTGGGCAACACCGGTGATCGAGACTCCGGCCGCCGAGGCGAGCGCCTGGGCCTTCGACTTCGCGTCCGCCATCGCCGCCATCCGGGCCTGAGCCTGAGCGGCCGTTGGATCGGCAACCCGGAACGTGATCCCGTCGATCGTCGTCGCCCCGGCCGCCATCGCACCGTCGACGGCGTCGGCCAGGCGGTCGAGGGTGCGGACCGTGGCCGCGACCGTGTTCGTCACCTGGTAGCCGGTCAGCTTGGGGGCGGTGCCGTCGCTCGGGTACGTGTAGACCGGCTGAAGTGAGAGGACCGCGGTCTGGATGTCACGCTCGGCAATCCCGGCCGCCCGCAGCGCGGCGATCACCCTGGTCATCGCCGCCGCGGCCAGGTCGCGGGCCTGCTTGACCGTCGGCTTCGTCGCCTGAACGCCGAGCCGCAGATCGGCGACGTCCGGCGCGACCGTGACCCGGCCCGTGCCCGAGACACTGATCGTGTGCTCGGGAGGAGAACTGGCAGGATCGATGGCCAGCGTCGGGCGAGGTCCAAGAGCGGGGCTGGAGAGGGCGACCACGAGCAGGGCCGCCAGGGCGCCGGTGCCGAGCCAACGGACCCTCGGCCCAGGCAGCGGAAGGTGGCTCGTCGATGACATGGTGAGCACCTCGAGGTACGGGGCTGGCCGCCTTCGGGCAGCCGTTCGACGAACCTCAGACGCTGGAGCCAGACCGAAGGTTCCCGGCCGGCCGGGGTGGGCGCCTCAGGGGCGGGCGAGCTCGGCGCTCTCCGGGCCTTCGGGGATTCCGGCCGTGCCGGCGGTCGCCTGCGCCGGCCGCGGACCGTGAGGCGTCACCGGCCGCAGGTAGAGCGCGAGCACGCCGACCAGGTACGCGAGGTGGACGACGAGCGTCGTCACCTCGGGCGTGGAGCTGTAACCGATGAGCGCGCGCAGGAACTGGCCGAGCCCGCGGTCGTGGGGCAGGATCGCGCTGATGTCGAACGCGGTCTGGGTTCCGAACGGGATGAGCCCGATCTCGATGAACTCATGGGCGGCCTGGCTGAGCAGCCCGGCGGCGATCACGATCAACCCGATCCCGGTCCAGCGGAAGAAGGCCGAGAGGTTGATCCGCCGGCTGCCCCGGTACAGGCCGTAACCGATCGCGGTTGCGAGCAGGAGCCCGATGAGCGCGCCGGCGACGACGCTCGGGGCACCCCCGTCGGCACTCCGGCTGGCGGCCGTCGCCTGGCCGACGAGGAAGAGCGCCGTCTCGACCCCCTCGCGGACGACGGCGGTGAAGGCGAGGACGGCGAGTCCGAAGGCCCCGCCCTCGGTCAGGGCACGGTCAACGGCCGCCCGGAGCTGGCCTCCCACGGCGGCGGCCTGGCGGCGCATCCAGAACAGCATCCAGGTGACCACGCCGGCGGCGGCCAGCAGGGTGATCCCCTCGAACAGCTGCTCCCAGGGAGAGGGAAGCTCGCCGATCGAGACGTAGATCCCGGCCCCGAGCACGAGGCTCAGCCCGACGGCGACCGCGACCCCGGTCCAGATCCGGGGCGCGTGCCGGATGTTCCCGGTCCGGGCGAGGTAGGCCAGGATGATGCTGACGATCAGCGCCGCCTCGACCCCCTCGCGGAGGCCGGTCAGGAGACCGCTGGAGAATGCGCCGGCGTCGAGCACGAGACCGTTCCTTTCCTCTTCCTCTCCAGGCCGTGGCGGTCGTCAGGTGTTCCGCCCTCGGGGGCCGCCCATCGCCGGCCAAGAGTGATGGTATGCCCGCCCCGGCAGGTGGTCAAGCACGCTTGTCTCACCGAGGAAGGAGCGCTTGAGTTCCGGGGCTCAGATCGCAAACGGAGGGGCCGCCTCGACCTCGACGCCGAGGTCCCGGATCGCCCGGGCCGCCTTCCGGGCCGGCAGGGCACCGGTCCGGGCGAGCAAACTGAGCGTGGCGGCCGCGATGTGGGGCGGATCGATCTCGAAGAAGGCCCGCAGCGCCTCGCGGGTGTCGCTCCGACCAAACCCGTCCGTGCCGAGCGAGATGTGCTCGGCCGGCAGCCAGGGCGAGACCATGTCCGGGACGGCGCGCAGCCAGTCGGTCGCGGCCACGATCGGACCGCCGTCCGGGCCGAGCACCTGGCTCACATACGGGAGGCGCGGCGTCTCGGCCGGGTGGAGCTGGTTCCAGCGCTCGACCTCGATCGCCTCACCGCGGAGCTGCTGGAACGATGGTGCGCTGTAGACCTCGGCCGCGATCCCGAACCGCTCGGCGAGCAGGGCCTGGGCCGCGACGACCTGCTGGAGGATCGCGCCGCTGCCCACCAGCCGGGCAGGCAAGGCGCGAGACCCCGCGTCGGGCGCTGCGCGGAACCGATAGAGCCCGCGCACGATCCCCTCCTCCACGCCCTCGGGCCGGCGCGGCATCGGGTAGTTCTCGTTGTAGAGGGTGATGTAGTAGTAGACGTCCTCGCCGGCACCGAACATCCGCTCGATCCCGTGGCGGACGATCACCGCCAGCTCGTAGGCGTAGGCCGGGTCGTAGGCGCGGATGTTCGGCACAACCGAGGCGAGCAGGTGCGAGTGGCCGTCGTCATGCTGGAGCCCCTCGCCGGCGAGCGTCGTCCGCCCGGCCGTGGCACCCATCATGAAACCCCGGCCACGGGCATCGGCAAAGGCCCAGGCCTGGTCACCGGTGCGCTGGAAGCCGAACATCGAGTAGAAGATGTAGAACGGGATCGTGGCCACGCCGTGCGAGGCATAGGCGGTCCCGGCGGCCTGGAAGGAGGCCATCGAGCCGGCCTCGGTGATCCCCTCCTCGAGGACCTGGCCGTCGGTCGCCTCGCGGTACGAGAGGACGAGGTCCGAGTCGACCGGCTCGTAGCGCTGGCCGAGCGCGGAGTAGATCCCGACCTCCTTGAACAGCGGGTCCATGCCGAACGTCCGGGCCTCGTCGGGGATGATCGGCACGACCTGCCGGCCGAGCTGCGGCTCGCGGACCAGGTTGCGCAGCAGGCGGGCAAAGGCCATCGTCGTGCTGACCGGAATGTCGCTCCCGGCGGCGAACTCCGCGTCCACCGACGGCTCGGGGGCCGGCAGGGGCGCGGCCCGCACGACCCGGCGCGGCAGCGGCCCGCCCAGGGCGCGCCTCCGCTCCAGGAGGTACTCGACCTCGAGCGAACCCGGACCCGGGTGGTAGTACGGAGCGTCCTTGAGCTGCTCGTCCGGGATCGGCAGCTGGAGGCGATCGCGGAAGACGCGCAGCTCGGCCTCGGAAAGCTTCTTGAGCTGGTGGGTGATGTTCCGGCCCTCGGCCAGCGGTCCAAGCGTCCAGCCCTTGATCGTCTTGGCCAGGATGACGGTCGGGGCGCCGGTGTATTCGGTCGCCGCCTTGTAGGCGGCATAGAGCTTGCGGTAGTCGTGGCCGCCCCGGCGGAGGCGGGCCAGGTCGTCGTCCGAGAGGTGCTCGACGAGCCGGCGCAGGCGCGGATCGGGGCCGAAGAAGTGCTCGCGGATGTATGCCCCGCCCGCGACCGAGAACTTCTGGAACTCGCCGTCGAGGGTGTTGTTCATCTTCTCGACCAGGACACCATCGACGTCGCGGGCCAGGAGCTCGTCCCACTCGCGGCCCCAGATCACCTTGATCACGTTCCAGCCGGCACCCCGGAAGAGCCCCTCGAGCTCCTGGATGATCTTGCCGTTACCGCGGACCGGGCCGTCGAGGCGCTGCAGGTTGCAGTTGACCACGAAGGTCAGGTTGTCGAGGCCCTCCCGGGAGGCCAGCGACAGCGCGGCGGTCGCCTCCGGCTCGTCCATCTCGCCGTCACCCAGGAAGGCCCACACCCGCTGGTGGGAGGTGTCCTTCAGGCCCCGGTTGTGGAGGTAGCGATTGAAGCGGGCCTGGTAGATCGCGCTGATCGGCCCGAGGCCCATCGAGACGGTCGGAAACTCCCAGAAATCGGGCATCAGGCGCGGGTGCGGGTAGGAGCTCAAACCCTGGCCCGGGACGACCTCGCGCCGGAAGTGATCGAGCTGCTCGGTCGTGAAGCGGCCTTCGAGGAAGGCCCGGGCGTAGATCCCCGGCGCGGCGTGGCCCTGGTAGAAGATCAGGTCACCGCCGCCCGGAGCGTCCTTGCCGCGGAAGAAGTGGTTGAACCCGACTTCATACAGGCTGGCCGAGCTGGCGTAGGTCGAGAGATGGCCGCCGATCCCGGGGAAGCGGCTGTTCGCCCGGAGGACCATCGCCACCGCGTTCCAGCGGATCAGGCGCCGGATCCGCCGCTCGAGCTCCTCGTCGCCCGGGAAGAATGGCTCCTGCTCCGGACTGATCGTGTTGATGTAGCGGGTCTGGGTCAGGGGCGGCAGCCCGACGTGGAGCTGGCGGGCCCGCTTGAGGAGCTTGAACATCAGGAAGCGGGCCCGGTTCTCGCCCTCGGTCTCGAGGACCTGGTCGAAGGAATCGAGCCATTCCTGGGTCTCGGCCGGGTCGATGTCGGGCAGCTGGTGCTTGAACTCGTCGAAATACATGGCAGGGCTCCGGGGACGCCGCCGGCCGGCGACGCGATCTGTCAGGCGGGCTCCAGACGCAGGGTGGTCGACAGGACCTCCGGCCGGAGCATCAGGTCAAGCGACGGATCGCTGGCGTACTTGCGCCGGAGAGCCGCCGAGCAGCGGGCGATCGAGTCCGGGTCGACGGCCCGCACGGCACGGGCGGCCATTGCCTGCCCGGCGGCATGGATCGTTACCGCCGGCTGGGCGAGCGCCTCGCGATACCAGCGCCCGGCCGGGCCGCGCACGGAACGGATGAACGGGACGTGGCCGTCGACGACGATCCAGATGATCGTCCGGTGGGTCCCGCCACCCGAGGTGGAGGTCTCGATCTCGACTTCCTCCGTTCTCTCGAGGAGGCCGAGGAGGTCCGGGCTGAAGGGCATAGCGGGAGGGTAGCGCATCCCGCTCCGACCCGCCCCGGCCGACCCTGGCGACCGG
>JAKAHU010000215.1 GCA_021825385.1 Chloroflexota bacterium
TGATGGCCCGACCAAGGAGGTGGAGCGAGCGAAGACCGTCCTGCTGGCGTCCTGACCGACGCCATCGACACCGTCGCTGCGGATCACGACGGATCGCTCAAAGTCCACCACTCCACGGGACACGGCCGACGATCCTCTTCGTTCCCACGTGGAACTTCGTCGACTCGCGCGTGCTTCGCCATCAGGTCGACGGCCTGCGTACGAAATTCCGGGTGATCACCTATGACGCCCGCGGGTCGGGTGAGAGTGATCACCCGAGGTCGGGATATCGCTTTGACGACCACGTTGCCGATGCCCTCGCGGTCCTCGACGCCACGGACACGCCCGTCGCCTCCGTCGTCGCGGCCTCGCTCGGGACGCACGTCGCCGTCCTCCTCGCCGTTGCCCAACCCATGCGTGTCCAACGCCTGGTCCTCGTTGCGCCCCCCATGGACGTGCCCAACACGAAGGCTGCGTCGGAAGGGAAGGACGAGGCGGGACCTTTGGGTCCGAGCTGGCGCACCGAATACGAACGGTTCGTGCCCTGGTTCGTCTCGAGGGTCTTCTCCGAGCCACAATCACAGACGACGATCGACGAGGTCGTGGCGATCGCCCTCGAAGCCGACCATGCAATGCTCCTTCAGCAGGCCAAGGAACTGGACTGGGACGATGCGCCCGGGCGCCTCCAAGCGGTCCAGTGCCCGACGCTTGTTGTCCACGGAACCGGCGATCAGACGCTCGAGCTACACGCCGTCCAAGCCGTTGCCGCCGCCATTCCCAACGCGAACCTGCGGCTTCTGGACGGGCTCGGCCATCGACCCGACATCCGGCGCCCCGATATCGTCAACCCGATCCTCGTCGAGTTCCTGCGCAGCGGCGCGGCCGATCTCGCTTGAGTGCAGGCCTTGGGGGTCAGGTACCTGCGCTCCGGAAGGAACCGTCACCCTGGCGACGGAGGTCGCCTTTCGTCTCGTCGCTGGCCCTCGGTCCCCTCGATCATTGGGCATGGCACCGGACATTCGCGTCGGGATCCGGCCTCTTCGGATGACCTCTTCCGCGCCCGGCCGACGAGCGGGCTACCTCACGACGCGGTAGCGGAGATAGACCACGCCCGAGTTGAAGGTGCGTGTCTCCACCAGTTCGAGATCCACCCGACGCCCGCGCCGGGGAAAGAACGGGATGCCACCGCCAACCAGCACCGGGTGGACCACGACCCGGTACTCGTCGATCAGGTCGAGCGCGGCCGCCTCGGCGGCGAGCGTGGCGCCCCCGATCGCGATCTCGCCCTCCGCCGGCTCGGCCCGCAACCGTCCGATCTCCTCGACCAGCTCGCCCGAGGCCAGGCGGGCATGGCCCTGCACCGCCGACAGGGTCCTGGAGAACACGAGCTTCGGGAGCGGCTTCCAGAGCGCGGCCCACTCGAGCTCCGCCTCGTCGAGCGATCGATCCCGGTCGGCGGTCTCCCAGGACAGCATCGTCTCGTACAGCCGCCGTCCCATCAGGTGGACGCCGACGCCCCGGATCTCGTCGATCCAGAAGCGAAAGACCTCCTCGTCGGGCGTCGTCCAGTCGAAGCGGCCATCCGGCCCGACGGTGTAGCCATCGAGCGAGACGCCCATCGAGTAGGTCACGCTGCGCATCAGTACGCGACGAAGCCGATTCCGATCGCCCAGATCGCGTAGGCGTTGATGGCGACCGACCCGGCGGCGGCCACCCAGGCGGCCCGCGACATGCCGCGCTCGAACACCGTCGCGAGGACGACGAACATGGGTGCCTGGAAGCCGAGGCTGAACCGGTAGCCGAACTGGGCGATCCCAACGTTCCCGTGGGTGACGATCGGGATGAGCGTGAGCCCGATGGCGACCGCGGCGTAGACGACTCGCGGGTCGCGCCGGCGGGCGCGGACGAGCCACAGCAGGACGGGCGTCGTCAGGAACAGGCCGAGCCCCCACCAGGACGGCTGGAAGAAGGGCGGGTCGTCGACGTAGTTCCAGCTGCGAAACAGGATCGCGTAGATATGCCGGGGGATGTACTCGAGGGCGAAGATGCCGTGCTTGGCATAGATCGGGTCCTCGAGGACCCCCGGGATCGACGTGTAGCCGAGGTCGACCGGTGTCCCCCAGCGGGCGACGTTGTAGGCGAGGTAGAGCGCCCCGAAGATCGCCAGCCCTGTTCCGAACGCGACGATCCTCCTGACCCTCGGGCGGCCAAGTGAGCGGATGGCCGGCGGCCAAGCGAGCTCGGCGTACAGAGCGAAGAGCAAGGGCGCGGTCAGCACGACCGGCAGCCGGGACAGCGTCGCGGCCCCGAGCAGCAGGCCGGCGACGAACGGCCACCGGCGATCGAAAGCCAGGATCAGGGCGGCCACGCTGAACATGACCGCGGCGTCGTGGCTCGTCACCCAGGCCGTGCCGGTCTCCGCCGCCCACCACAGGACCGTCCCGAAGCCGAACACGACCGTCAGCATCACCCGTACCCGCGTCCCGAGCGCGAACCGGCCGAAGAGCACCCAGGCGAACCCGACCGCAATCCCGGCGAAGAGCGAGCTCGCGACCTGCTGGGGGAACTCCGGGCCGAACAGGGCGACGAACGGGACGATGAGGATGGCCGGGACGGGCGGGTACACGACGTGGTAGCGGCCGTCGCTGCCGACGAGCTCGACCAGCCAGGATGGGTTCTCGGTCAAGTAGATCCGCCCGTGCAGGAATGCGTCCGCCAGGCGGACGAAGTAGTTCAGGTTCTCGGGGTCGCGCGAGGAGGTGAAGAGGTAGACCGCGGTCGCGAGCAGGCCGAACGCCATCGCCCCGGCCATGTCAGGGTGATTCGCGGCCGCTCGCACGACCGCCGCCAGCGGGGTCAGATCGAACCAGGAAGCCTCGGTGGCGCCGGGAGCGGAGGGTCGCCCGGCGGCAACCGCCTGGCCGGTCGCTCCCCCGATCGGCTTTCCGCCCGTCACGTCGCCTGTCGCCATGGTCGGTGACGATACACTCCGGCCTGATGAGCGTCAGGGGGTTGTCCGGGTTCACCGTTCGTGTTCGCCCACGCCTGCCGAGCCTGCCCGAAGGCCTGGGGGACGCGCTCTGGCTGTTCGTCCTCATGCGCGTCGGTCTCGGCCTGTTCGGGCTCTTCGTGTGGGCGCACGTGGCCATCCCGGGTCCGTGCCACTTCGAGCTCGCCCGTGACGGCTGGCGGACGATCCCTCCTCTCGCCGATTCGGGGGCCGAGTTCCCGCTCGTCGGTATCTGGCAACGCTGGGACGCCTGCTGGTACTCGAAGGTCGCGACGTTCGGCTACGAGTCGTACGAGAACTCGGTGGCGTTCTGGCCGCTCATGCCGATCCTCATGCGGATTGTCGGCCGGCCGCTCGGCGCGGATGTCGCCCTCAGCGGCCTCATCGTCGCCGGTGTCGCCTATGTGGCGGCGGCGACCGGCCTCCACCGTCTGGTGGCCCGTGACTTCTCCCGCCCGGTCGCTCGCCGGACGGTCCTGTTCGTTTCGATCGCGCCGGCCGCGTTCTTCCTGTTCGCACCCTTTACCGAGGCGCTCTTCCTGGCCCTGAGCGTCTGGGCGATCGTCGCCGCCCGCGAGCGGATCTGGTGGCTGGCCGCGGTCGCGGGGCTGCTCGCCTCGCTCGCCAGGATCCAGGGGGTCTTCCTCGTCCTGCCGATCGCCTGGGAAGCGTGGCGGGCCTGGCGGGAGGGCGGGATGCCCTCGGGTGGTCGGGCGTCCCCCTCGGGTGGTCGGGCGTCCCCGTCGGCCGGTTCCGTTTCCCCGTCGGCCGGTTCCGTTTCCCCGTCGGGCGGCCGGCCGCTGCCCCCGGCGACCTCGGTCGCGGCGACCGTCGCCCCCCTGGCGGGGTGGCTCGGCTTCGTCGGGTGGAGCAAGCTGGTGCTCGGTCGGACCCCTCTCGACGCCCAGGATGTGTGGGGCGGCCGGGAGTTCCATCCGCCCTGGGAGGTCGTGGACGCGAGCTGGCGCTGGATCCTCGACCACCACGATCCGGTACAGGCGGTCAACCTGGCCCTCCTGATCCTGTTTGCGCTGCTCCTCCTCGTCGGGCTGCCTCGCCTGCCCGCCTCATACTCGCTCTACGCGATCCCGCAACTCATCCTCATCGGGACGCGCATCCAGCCGACGCCGCTGACCTCGACGGCCCGTTACCTCGAGGTTCTCTTCCCGGCCTTCGTCGTCGCGGCCCTGGTTGCCCGAGGCTGGCGCCGCCAAGGCACCTGGATCGTCGCGTCCCTCCTCCTCCTCGGGGCGCTTCTGTGGCTGTTCGTCACAGGCGACTTCGTGGCCTGAGCCGATCGCCTGAGCCGATGGACAGCCGAGTCATCCTGCATGTCGACCTCGACGCCTTCTTCGCCGCGGTCGAGCAGCGCGACCGCCCGGAGCTGCGGGGCAGGCCGGTGATCGTGGGTGGTGGCGGCCCGACCGACCGGGGCGTCGTGAGCACGGCCAGCTACGAGGCCCGCCGGTTCGGGGTCCGGTCCGCGATGCCGCTTCGGACCGCGGCCGCCCTCTGCCCGGAGGCGGTCTTCCTGCCCGTCGACGGGGCGAAGTACCAGGCCGTCAGCCGCCAGGTGATGGCGATCCTGCGCCGGTTCACGCCGCTGGTCGAGCCGGTCTCGATCGACGAGGCCTTCCTCGACGTGACCGGCTCGCGGGCCCTCTTCGGGGATGGCCAGGCGATCGCGCGCCGGATCAAGGACGCCATCCGGGCGGAGACGGGGCTGACCGCCTCGGTCGGGGTGGCGGCGACGAAGCTCGTGGCCAAGGTGGCCTCCGATCTGCGCAAGCCCGACGGCCTGGTCGTCGTGCCGCCGGGGGAGGAGGCGGCCTTTCTGGCGCCGCTCCCGATCGCGCGCCTGTGGGGCGTCGGGCCGCAGACGGCCACGGCGCTCCGCGAGTACGGCGTGACCACGATCGGCGATCTGGCCGCGCTCCCGGTCGACCTCCTCGTCCGCCGCTTCGGGCGGCACGGGGCGGCCCTCCACGAGCGCGCCCGCGGGATCGACCCCGAGCCGGTCGCCGGCGGTGAGCCGGCCAAGTCGATCGGCCATGAGCACACGTTCGAGGTCGACACCGCTGACTCCGAGACGATCGAGCGGACGCTTCTGGCGATGGCCGACGGGGTGGCCGGACGGCTCCGCGCTGCGGGTCTGAAGGCGGGCACGATCAGCGTCAAGGTGCGTGACTCCTCGTTCCGCACGATCACCCGCCAGCGGACGCTGAGCGAGCCGACCGACCTGACCGAGCCGATCTGGCAGGCGGCGCTCGAGCTGGCCCGGCCGGAGTTGCGCGCCATCCGCGTCCGGCTGATCGGGATCACCGCCTCGGGCCTGCGCGACCGCGAGCAGCTGGCCCTGTTCGAAGCGGAGGACGAGCGTCGGCGCCGGGCGGTCGAGGCGGCCGACCGGATCCGGCAGCGGTATGGCGAACGGGCGGTGACCCGAGCCCGGCTGCTCGGGGCGGGGCTGCCGGCGCCGTTCGAGCGCGATCCGCTGACCGCGCCGGAGCGGCGGGGGACGAGCGTGTCCGGAGCGGGTGAGGTCCCTGGCGGAGGTGATGCCAGCGATCCGGGCGACGCTCCCGGTCGAGACCGCAGCGCACATGCCGGCAGGGGCACCGGCCGTGACAGCCAAGCTGACACGGGCCCGTTCCACGGTTCGCTCGACGACGCTTGACATCGAACACCTGTTCGGTCTAGGCTCTCGTCACAACCGAACGGACGTTCTGGTCGCCCAGGTGCCCGGGCGCCACGAGGCAATCCCGGAAAGGAGCCGAGTCACATGGCGATGATCCGAGTCGAACCCGTCCAGGTTCAGGTGCGGACCGGCTGGTTCGACGGCCGGCCGCGCGAGATCACGTGGGGAACGGAGCGCCTGCCGGTCACGGCCCTGACGCTCGTGCGCCACGAGGACTCCGCCTACCACGTGGCGATCGGGCCACGGACGATCTTCGAGGTCGAGACCCCGCGCGCCCGGCTGGCGCTCAGCTTCCGGCACCGCTCGCGGCGTTGGACGATCGAGGGCCTCGACGAGGATCGGCCGGCGGCCTGACGCCGGCTCCTTCACGTCCCCGCCACGGGGACGGTCTCGGCCGGTCGGTGCTCCTCCCACTTGACCGGCGACCCCGGCAGCGGGGCGGGCGTGCCGGTACGCGCCCGCCCCGCGCCCGGCCCGCTCCTGCCGGCTCGCGGTGGGCGGGGCTCGGTCGTCGCGCCGGCCCGTCCGCCGCCGGGCGATCGGCCTA
>JAKAHU010000216.1 GCA_021825385.1 Chloroflexota bacterium
CCGATCTTCCGCGGCCTTCTGGTCCGGGACGTCGGTGGCCTTGATTCCCGGCTCATGCCTCGTACTCGAACCCGATCTTCAGCTGGACCCGGTACTCGACGATCTCCCCGTCCTCGACGATCGCGGTCGACTTCACGACCTCGACGGTCCTGATGTTGCGGACCGTGCGCGAGGCGGTAGCCACCGCCTGGCGGGCGGCGTCGCTCCAGGAACGGGGGCTCGTGCCAACCATCTCGCGAATGATGATGACGCCCATCGAGTTCCTCCCTGCCGGCCGGCGACCAGGCCTGCCCGACCGGGCTCGCGCGGACCCTCCCAGTCTATGCCCCGAATCGAGAGGCCGGCCAGGGCGGCCGGCCTCGTCGGTGCGGTTCGTCCGGCCCGACGCCCCTCCTCCCAGCGCCGGACCGGACGGTGGACGTTTATGCCGGGGCCGAGCTCGACAGTGTGCCCGCTCGTACCTTGTCGAAGCAGGAGCTGCAGTAAACGGGCCGATCGGTCCGCGGCGCGAAGGGGACCATCGCCTGTCCTCCGCAGGCGCCGCAGACGGCGGCGTGAAACTCGCGGGGTCCGCCGATGGTCCGGGCACGCTTGGCCGTTGCCCGGCAGGTCGGACATCGCTGCGGGTCGTTCTGGAGACCCTTACTGGCAAAGAACGCCTGCTCGCCGGCCGAGAAGACGAACTCCTCGGCGCAGTCGCGACAGGTCAGTGTGCGGTCCTGGTACACCCTCTCCTTGCTCCTCTGTCGCACGGGTCGACGGATGATCCAGGGTCCCGGCCCCCCTCGGGGACTCTAGGGAGCGAAGAATACGCGGCCCGTCAAGGTCCGAACAGGCCCCAGGATCGGATCGATTTCGGCTCGCCAGGCGCAGAACTCACGCCCTGAGCCTGGTCCGGCGAGCTGGTTCAGCCCGGTAGGTCGGCGTAGCGCTCGCCGGCGTAGGAGAGGAACCGGGTCTGGCTCTTCTTGAACCAGAGCTTCACATCGCCGGTTGGGCCGTTGCGGTGCTTGGCGAGCTTGAGATTCACGACCTCGCCGTCCGCGTCGCCGTCGTCCGCCCCGCGCTCTTTCTCACGCCAGAGGAAGAGGACGAGGTCCGCGTCCTGTTCGATCGCTCCCGACTCACGCAGATCGGACAGGCGGGGTTCCTTGGACTCGCGCATCTCGGGCTGGCGTGACAGCTGCGAGAGGGCGATCACCGGCACGCTCAGCTCGCGAGCGAGCGCCTTGAGGCCGCGCGAGATCTCGGACACTTCCTGGACCCGGTTGGCGTCCCGGCTCGTCGTCGTGGCCTGCATCAGCTGCAGGTAGTCCACGATGACGAGGTCGAGCCCGGCCTCGGCCTGGAGCCGACGGGCCTTCGTTCGGAGCTCCATCGTCGAGATGTTCGGTGTGTCGTCGATGTAGAGCGAGGCTTCCGAAAGGGCGTTCATGGCCGGTGCGATCCGGGTGAAGTCCATCTCCTCGAGGAAACCGCTCCGGAGCCGCTGGGAGTCGATGTTGGCCACGCTCGAGAGGAGGCGCAGGACGAGCTGCTCCTTGCTCATCTCCAGGCTGAAGATGCCGACGTTACGCCGGTCGCGGACGGCGGCATGCTCAGCGATGTTGAGCGCGAGGCTCGTCTTGCCCACGCTGGGGCGGGCGGCGAGAACGATCAGGTCGCTCTTCTGGAGTCCGGTCGTGAGCGCGTCGAGGTCCGCAAATCCAGTCCGGATGCCGCTGATCTCGCCGCGGTGGGCGTGCAGGTAGTCGAGCCGGTCGTACGCGGCATGGAGCAGCTCGCGCAGCTGGGTGAAGCCGGCGTCGATCCGTCGCTGGCTGACCGCGAAGAGCTCACCCTCGGCCCGGTCGATCGCCTCTTGGATCTCGGCCGGGTCTTCGTAGCCGATCCCGGCGATCCGCCCGGCGGCCGCGATCAGGTTGCGCAGGACCGCCTTGCGCTCGACGATCCGGGCGTACTGGACGGCATGGACCGCGGTCGGCGTCTGGTTGCTCAGACTGGTCAGATACGAACGGCCACCGATCTGCTCGAGCTGGTCGCTCCGCTCGAGGACCTCGGCCACGGTCACGATGTCGATCGGCTCGCGCCGCTCGAAGAGGTCCAGCATCGCCGCGTAGATCAGGCTGTGGGCCTGGCGGTAGAAGTCGTCGGGACGCAGGAATTCGGCGACCTCGACGATCGCGTCGCGGTCGATGAGGACCGAGCCAAGCACCGATTGCTCGGCCTCGAGGCTCTGGGGCGGCAGGCGGTCGATCACCCTGGGCGGACTCCGGCGGGTCGGATCATGGTGCTCGGCGGATCATCGCGGACCCGAGCCTCGGGCGAAATCGGGTTATCGACGAGGTTGTCCACGGATCCCGACGCGCGCCACCGATCCGTGGACATCCGGCGACGAGCGGTGGACAGGCTGTGGACGGCCAATCGTCAGTCCAGCTTCCGGATCACCCCGATCAGCTTGCCCTGGATCCGCACGTCGGGATAGTACTGGGGCGGGTAGTTCGGGTTCGCCGGCTGGAGCCGGATCCGGCCCTGCTCCTTGAAGAAGCGCTTGAGCGTGACCGCATTCTCCTCCACCTGGGCGACGACGATGTCCCCATTGCGGGCCGTGGACTGGGGTCGGATCAGGACGTAGTCCCCGTCCTCGATGTGGGCCTCGATCATCGAATCGCCGCGCACCTTCAGGACGTAGGCGTCGCCGGTCGGGGCGAGAATGTCCGGAACGGCGAGCGTCTCGGAGGCGTCCTGGTACGCCTCGATCGGGCCGCCGGCGGCGATCTCGCCGATGACCGGCAGGACGTGGGCTTCGGCCGCGGCCGCCTGGGGCACGAGCTCACTCGACAGCCCGAGACGGAGCGCCGCCGTGGGCGTCAGCCGGATCGCCCGCGACTGGGCCGCCCCGCGCTCGAGGTAACCCTCGCGTTCGAGGATCAGGAGGTGATGGTGGACAGCGGACGTGGAAGCGAGCCCGACCGCGTGGGCGATCTCCCTGACCGACGGCGGATACCCTCGGGCGCGCAGCGTCGCCGCGATGTAGTCGAGGATCTTCGTCTTGCGCTCGGCGTCGTGCCTGGTCACGGGCGCCTCCTTTCGCCGCCATGATACAGAACGAACGTTCGAAGTCAAGCGAGGTATGGAAATGGCCGCCGCGGGTCGCTGGAGGTGGCGGGCCGGTCCTTGGTAGACTGCGGAGTCCCGAGGGGCTTCGGTCGCCGACATCCGGCGTGCCCGCCGGGCGAGGAGACGATGGCTCGAGGTCGAAGTCAGGAACCGGCCGGCAGCACCGGGCGCGGGCGACGACGTTCCGGCGCAATCCGCCGGGCGCTCTCGCTGCTGGCGCTCATGCCGGTCGCCAGCCGGGCCCCGACCTATGCTCGTCTCGTGTGGGCCCTGGTCACCGACGAACGTACGCCGGTCGTCCGCAAGGCGCTCCTTGGCGGCGCCCTCGGCTACCTGCTGCTGGGCCGGGATCTCGTCCCCGACGACGCGCCGGTCATCGGCGGCATCGACGACCTGATCGTGGTCGTGCTCGCGGTCGAGCTCTTCCTGGCCGGTGTGCCGGAGGACCTGCTCCACGAGAAGCTCGACCAGCTCGGGATCGACCGTGCCGCGTTCGAGCGGGATGTCGCCCAGGTCCGTCGCCTGACCCCGGGTCCGGTGCGGCGGATGATCCGTCGCGTCTCCACCGCGATCAGCCTCGGTGGCCAGACGCTCCAAGAGTGGGGGATCGGTCCGCGGCTCCGGACCTGGATCACCAAGGAGGATTCAGTCGCGTGAAGGTCATCCTGACGAGTGACGTCGCCGAGCTTGGCAAGAGCGGCGAGATGAAGACCGTGGCGGACGGCTACGCCCGCAACTTCCTCATCCCCAAGAAGCTCGCCGTGCCGGCGGCCGGTGGCGCCTACCGTGCCTGGCAGCACGATATCGCCAGCCGCGAGGAGAAGCGCCGGCGCGAGCGCGAGGAGGCCGAGATCTACGCCCAGCGGATCTCGAGCACGACGCTCACGATGGGCGTCAAGGTCGGCGAGGGCGGCAAGCTCTACGGTTCGATCACGGCCAAGGACATCGCCGATGCACTGGGCCGGCGGGGGATCGTCGTCGACCGCCACAAGGTGGACCTGCCGGAACCGCTCAAGGCGCTCGGCACGTACAAGGTCGCGGTCAAGGTCTACGCCGGCATGACTCCCGAGGTGACGGTCGTCGTCGAACCGAAGGGCTGACGCCCTGACGTCGCCCACGCCAGACCCAGCCGAGCGCGGCCAGCGCGGCGAGCACGCCGACCGCCAGCCCTGCGAGCGCATCCCACGGGACGAGTACCTGCCGCACGACGCTCGAACCGGCGGGTACCGGGACGAGCTGACCGCCCATCGCGAGGTCCGCGTCGACCGCGACGCTGTCGACGGTTGTGCGCCACGCCGGCCACCACGACCGGTCGACCCACAGCCAGCCCGCCGCGGGGGCGTTCACCTCGACGACGAGTTCGCCTACATCGCGGCGTGACGTGACCTGCGGGATGGCGGCCGCCGCGACACGCGCCGCATCCAGCTCGACCTCGCGTGGGCGGATGAGCGAACCCGCTGAACCGTCGCCGAGGGCGACCCCGACGTCGAGCGGCAACCAGTACGGTGGCCGGAGTGCTCCGTCGTCGCGGCAGATGGTCGCGCCCTCCTGCTCCACGACGGTGACGAGTCGGCCGGGACACGGTCGGGTGAACGCGACGACCACGTCTACCCCGATCGCTCGCCGGACGTTGCCATCGTAATCCTCCTCCGCCAGTCGTTTGACCAACCGATCGGCCGCCAGAAGGTCGAGCGAGGTGAACATCCGGATGTCGTGGATCCGGGCAGTGGCGAGCTGGTCCGGCATCCCCGCGTACCAACCTGGCGGGTCGAGCGCGAACATCCGTCGCGGTTCGGATGCGATGAGTGCCTGGACATAGTCGCTGCCGGCGAACGAGAAGTCATGGAACTGCCGTGCTCCGTTCGGGGTCGGTCCGAGGATCAGGAGCGGGATCGCGGCGACGATGACCACCGCGAGGGACAGCGCGGTCCGAGCGCTTGGCAGCCGCGACGCGCGCACGACGACGACCAGTGCGACGAGCCCAACGGCGAGCTCCAGCAGGAGCGGCCAGGGCACGGTCAGCGCCTCGATAGCAGCCTGCCGGCGCGCCTCGACCTGCGCAGCGCCGAGGAATGACGAGGCGTCGAGCAGGAGACGGTCGAACATCGTCGGGACGGCGACCGCAAGCGCCGCGATGAGCGCATATGCGCCGATCGGCAGGGCCACGGCCACCGAAGCCCGGCGGATGGCGCCGGGGGACCGCCCGAGGCGGCCGACCCCGATCCCGGCCAGGACCGCGAGCGCCAGGCAGACCACGATGTACGAGCGGACCGGCGAGCGGAGCCCGTTGAGGACTGGGATCTCCATCCACGGGTCGGGTCGGAACGCCGCGATGATCGGGATCGCGAGAGAGACGAGTGCGAGCACGACAAACGGCCGTGCCCGGCTCGCCCGGACCCCGACGGCCGCGAGTGCGAGGACCGGCAGCCCGACGTAGGCCGCCGCCTCGAGCAGTGCGAATGACCCGTCCGGATACCAGTTCGTCGTGAGGTTCCAGGCACCATCGCTGTTCCGGACGAACGCGTTCTGGAAGCCGAACAACAGGATGTCGAACGGGGTCGCGGAGCTCGTGAACAGATCGTTCGGCGATAGGGACTGGCTTCGCACCGAGAGCGTCGTGAGGATCGCGGTTGGCAGGAGCGCGATCCCTCCTACCAGGCCGCCTAGGACGCCGAAGCCGACGATCCGCCCGAGCGTCCGCGGCCGCGGTGCGATGGCGAGCATGACGACTGCCGCGGCGAGACCGGTGAGCAGCCACGTGTTCGGGTGACCAGTCCACGCCTGGACTCCGAACAGGAGACCCGCCGCGACGAGGCCGGCGCGCGTCGGGCCCGGCCGGCGCACGAGGGGCACGAGCACCCACGGCATGTACGCGTAGGCCGCGATGAGGTTGTGCCACTCGAGCTTGGCGGCGATCGCGCCGCCGAGGACGGCGACGAGGGCGGCGACGAACGCGCCTGAGCGCGAGCCCGCGACACGCAGGACGAGCAGGCCGGAGCCGGCTCCGGCGATCGTCAGGTGGAGGACCCGCGACATGTCGAGCGCG
>JAKAHU010000217.1 GCA_021825385.1 Chloroflexota bacterium
GGGGTGGCGGACAGTCTGAACGTCGCCGCGGCGGCGGCGGTCCTCTTCTACGAGGCCCGCCGCCAGCGCGGTCTGCCGGCCGGCTGAAGCCCGGTCTCCTGGCGCCGCAAGCCAGGACTGGCCGACCAGCTCTCGGTCGCAGCTCAGGCCTCGTGGACGACCTGCCCGTCAACCAGGACGAGCTCCGGTCGGGTCGTCTCGAGGGCGCCGTCGGGCTCCACCGGCTCCCGCAGCGCCGCCGCGGGGACGACGACCAGGTCGGCCCGGCAGCCCCGGGTCAGACGGCCACGGTCGGTCTCGCCGGCGACGAGGGCCGGACCGAGACAGGCCGCCCGGATCGCCTGGGCCAGGGTCAGGGCCTCGGCCGTCACGAACGGCGGCTCATCCGGGCCCCACTCCGGCGAGCGCCGGCTGACCGCCGAGGCGATCGCCGGCCATGGGTCGGGCGGCTCGACCGGCGCATCGGTGCCGAAGACGACGAGCGCTCCCGAGCGGAGGAGCGAGCGATAGGCGTAGCCGCCCCGCTCGACCCTCCGGGGGCCCCAGTGGCGATAGGCGTTCGCCGCGTCAGCCCGGAGGTCGCGCGGCTGGACGCAGGCGGCGATGCCCGTCCCGGCGAAGCGGGGCAGGTCGGCCGGGTCGATCAGCTGGGCATGCTCGATCCGCGGCCGGAGCGGGGTCCGCCCGGCGACCGGGGCGAGGGCGTCGAGGCTGGTCCGGACCGCTCCGTCGCCGATCGCGTGGACCTGGCTGGCGATCCCCCCGGCCGCCGCCCGGGCGACCGCCCGGGTGATCTCCTCGGACGGTGTGACCTCGACCCCAAGCGGGCCCCCGGGCGGTTCGCCGGCCCCGGGATCCGGTTCGTACGGAGCGAGCAGACGCGCCGTCCGGGCCCCGAGCGTCCCGTCGGCGAACAGCTTCAGCCAGCCCATCCGGGCCCGGCTCTGGGGCTCCCCGAGCGGCGCGCCGCTGCGCAGCCCCCGTTCCAGGGCGAGCCCGAGCGACTCCGCACGGACCGAGGCGTGGACCCGGATCGGCAGCCGGCCGGCCGCGGCGAGCCGCCCGTAGGCGGCGAAGCCGCCATCGAGGGTGACATCGGACGACACCTCTCCGGGGTCGTGGACCGCGACGAGGCCGAGCCCGAGCAGCGCCCGGCAGGCGCGGACGAGCGCGCCCTCGAGCCTGTCCGGGGAGGGCGGCGGGACGAGACGGAGGACGAGACTCACGGCCCGCTCATGGAGACAGCCCGCCGGCTGCCCGTCCTCCAGGCGGCGGATGACGCCGCCGGGCGGGTCGTCGGTCCCGGCCTCGAGGCCGGCCTCACGGAGGGCCCGGGCGCTGGCCCAGACCGCATGATGATCGTGCGACCAGAGGGCCACCCGCCGACCGGGCGCAACGCGTTCCAGGACGGCCGCCGTGGGCCAGCCGCCCCAGCGCGCGGCGTCCCAGCCGTGGCCGGTCAGCCAGGCGTCCGGATCGGTCATCGCGGCAGCAGCGGCGCCGATCCGGCGCAGGCCGTCGTCGAGGGTCATGGCGCCGGCGAGGTCGACCTCCTCGGCGGCCAGAGCGAGATCGGCGAGGTGGAGGTGGGCGTCGGTCAGGCCGGGCAGGACGGCGCGGTCCGGGGGCAGGTCGAGCCGACGGCCCACCGCGCCGACCGCCGTCTCGACCTCCGTCCGGCCGCCGACCAGAACGATCCGCCCGCCCCTGATCGCAAGCGCTTCGACCCAGCCGAACCCCTCGACGCCGGCCAGGCTCGCGATCCGGCCGGTCACGAGCAGGTCGACGTTCATGACGATCCCGCCTCGACCTCCGGCTCGGGGTCGGCAAGGAGGCGGGCGAGCTCGACGCGATCGAGTCCGGCGCCCAGACCGAGGGCGAGCGCGATCCGGGCCTTCGGCCCGCCCAGATAGCCGGCGAACAGGGCGCCGGCCCGAGCCCACGTGGCGCCACCGCCCGGAAAGGCATAGCCGGTCCCGGCGCGGCCGGACGGAGCCCGGCTGGTGAGGACGACCGGGATCCCGGCCTCGATCGCCGCCCGGCAGGCCTCGAGCAGGTCCGGGTTCGTGTTCCCGGCCCCGGTCGCCTCGACCACGAACCCGGCCGGGCGGAGGGCGCGGGCAGCCTCCACGAGGCGACCATCGGAGGCGACGACCGCGGTGGTCAGGATGACCGGCTCCGCGGCCACCGTCGCCGCCACCCGGCGTCGCCCGGCCCGTCGCCGGGCGACGATCACCCGGTCCCCGTCGAGGTGGCCGATCGGCCCGAGATTTGGGCTCTGGAAGGTCGTGATCGCGCTGGTGTGGGTCTTGACCACGTCATCGGCGGGGTGGATCGCCCCGGCCAGGACGACCAGGCAGCCCTGGCCGCGAAGGGCCGGCGCCGCGGCGCAGCGGACGGCATCGACCAGGTTGACGGGCCCGTCGTAACCGGGCTCGCCCGCCGAGCGCATCGCTCCGGTCACCACGACCGGCTTGGCAGACGCGTGCAGGAGATCGAAGAAGAAGGCTGTCTCCTCGATCGTGTCGGTGCCCTGGACGACGACGGCGCCATCGATGGCGGGGTTTGCCAGTGCGTCGCGGACCGTGGCCGCGATCTCGAAGAGCTTGGCGAAGGTGAAGTGGCTGGCCGGGGTCAGGCCACGATCGATCGGCACGATCTCGGCCACGCGCGCCAGGTCCGGGGTGCGGGCCAGGAGGGCGGCCGCGTCGAGGGCCGGCACGTTCCCGCCGGCGCGCTCGTCGATCACCATGCTGATCGTGCCGCCGGTGAAGACGACGGCAATCCGGCTCATTGACGGGACCGGCCGTCGGGGCGCCGGATCGGAATCGGCCGGCGGGTGATGATCGAGAGCAGGCCCGAGGCGAACACGATCAGGCCGATGGCGAGGATGACCATCCGGGTTCCGACGAGGTCGGCGATCGGCCCGGCGACGATGATCGGCACGAAACTGGCGACCGAGACGAGCGTGTTCAGGACCCCGAAGACCCGGCCGCGAACGTCCTCCGGCAGCTCCTCCTGGAGCTGAGTCTGGGACGGAACGAGCACGAAGGCGTAGGCGACACCGGCCAGAAAGGCGATCCCGACGACAATCGAGAGCATCGACACGAGGGCCGAGAGATCGACCGGCGAGGCGAGCGACCCGACCCGCTGGGCCAGGCGGGTGACCGTGCTCGCCACCGACAGGACGCCGAGCAGAAGCCCGAGCGCGAGGAGGCCGCCCTCGATCAGCCGGCGGCGGACGACGTACCTCCCAAACCGGTTGAGGAGGACGATCCCGGTCACGAGGCCGAGCCCGAGGGGCAGGACGACGACGACGAAGTCCTTCGGGTCGAGCCCGAGCGACTGGGTGGCGAAGGCCGGTCCGAGGACGCCGAGGACACCGATCAGGGCGGCCCCGATCCCGAGATAGACGAGCGACCAGGTGACGCTCCGGTGGGCCGCGATGTAGCCGAGCCCATCGGCCAGCTGACGGAAGGTCGTGCCCACGGCGCGCTCCACGTCCCCGACCGCCTCGAGGGCCGAGATCCGGGCTGTCGTGGCTGGAGAGGCGGGCAGGGTGACGCAGAATGCGGCCGCCACGAGGTAGAGCACCGCCACCAGCCCGAGCAGAGCCTCCGGTCCGGCCAGGGTCACGGTCAACGGACCGAGCAGGGCAAAGCCGAGCGCGAAGGCCCCGTTCAGGGTGATCGTGAACAGGCCGTTGGCGGCGATCAGCTGGTGGCGCGGGACGAGGGTTGGGATCATCGCCGCCTCGGCCGGAGCGAAGAGGGTGGTGACGGTGGAGACGAACGCGTTCAGGACGTAGATCGCGACGATGTTCTCACCCGCCGCGAGCATGAGACCGAACGCCCCTGCCCGAAGCAGGTTCGTCGCGATCAGGATGTGCCGGCGGTCGAGCCGGTCGACGTAGACGCCGGCCAGGGCCGAGAAGAGGACCCCCGGGACGAGGAAGGTCAGGAGCAGGAGGCTGACCGCGGCATTCGAGAGGGTGACCGAGAAGACGACCACGGTCAGTCCGTAGACGACCATGTTACCGCCGATCTGGGTGGCGGCCTGGGAAAGCCAGAGCAGCAGGAAGGGCCGGTTGGCGAGCACGGCCGCCGCGCCCGCGGCATCCGGCTCGCCGGCCTCGCCCGAGGTCATCGCCGGCGGCACCGAGGGTGGCGATTCGGGCGTCGGTGGAACGCCGGTGGCGCCCGCCGTGGGCAGGATCGTCATCGCTCGCCCCGGCTCGAACCGGGCGCTGCGGCGGCGCTCAGACGTGGATCGCCGCGGGCCACGAACTCGACCAGGCGGCGTTCGAGCAAGCGGCGCTCGAGGAGGACGTGGCGCCGGCAGCCCTGGCAGCGCAGGCCGATGTCGGCGCCCAGCCGGTCGACCAGCCAGTCCTGGCTGCCGCACGGATGCGGGCGGCGGAGACGAACGACGTCACCAAGGCAGAGGCTGAGGACGGGTTGAGCGGTGGCTCCGGTCCGGTCGGTCATTCGGCCGGTCAGGGTATCAGAGGCGAGGCCGGCCGTGGGCCGGGGCCAGGTCCCGGTTCGTGGGCGGCAGCTCGAGTCGATCGACCGGGATGACCGTCACCGAAAGCTGGGGATTCGTCGCCGCCAGCTGGGCGATCAGTCCCCCGGCCCGGGTCAGGGTCCCGGTCAGGACCTCCGGATTGCCGATCGCGCTCACCTCGAACGGGTCGGGCAGGACCGTGCTCTCGATCGACAGGCGGCCGGGCGGACCGAACACGACGCTGCCGGCGACGACCCGGACGTCAGCCACCGCCAGCGCCTCGGCGCCTGCATTGCGCAGCTCGTTCAGGATGTCCTCGACGGCCTGGCCGGCGATCGGACCGTTGACCGTCAGGCGGATGCCCGGTCCGCTGACCGGGTCGAGACCCGCCCAGGCCCGGACCCGGGCCAGATCCTGCTGGAGCTGGCCGAGCGATGTCTCGCCTCGCGCCCGGCCCAGGGCGAGGTCGCTCGCCTCCCGCTCGAGCGACGCGATCTCGGTCCGCAGCACGTCGTTGCGCGCATTCAGGTTGGCCACCAGGACGGTCAGCTCCTGCGCCGTGAGCGTGTCCAGACCGGTCCCCGCGCTCTGAGCCCGGAGCTGGACGACGACCAGCAGGCCGAGCACGAGCGCGACCGCCGCGACCGAGAGCTGGGCCCGGGTCTGGCGCATCAGGACCGGCTCACGGCCGCGCCGACCCGGTTCCGGGCGAAGCCGGGGCGGGCTGCTCGGAGGCCCCGGCCGCCGGACCGGGGCTGGCCGAGGCGAGCGGGCGGGCGTAGCGCAGGTTGACCGTTCCAGCATAGGCGGGGATCGCCACGTCGGGCAGCTCGGCAAAGCGGACCGAGATGCCGAACGCCTCGGCCCTGGCCCGGACGAAGTCGACGAAGCCCTGGGAGTGACTCAGCCGGTCATAGAGATCGGGCGGACCGATCGCCGCCACATCGTACGGTGGTGCCAGGTAGGCCGAGTTGACCAGGACGGTGTTGCCGATATCGAGGATCGCGGTCGAGCCGGTCACCCGTTCGGCATTGACCGCCACCGCCTCCGCGCCGGCCAGCCAGAGTTCCTCGACGACCGTACGCACATCCCGAGCGCTGACGAGGTAGTCGCTCGCGGCGCCGCCGGGCGGCACCGGGCGTTGCGAATCCTCGAGCCGCAGGACGAGGCCCGGCCCTTGGAGGGCCACCAGGCCGGCCGCCAGACGGGCCTGGTCCAGGCGGGCATTCAGGTCCCGGACGAGGGCGGCGCTGCCCTGGCCCTGTTGCTCGAGGCTCCCGATCTGGTCACGCAGGGCCAGGATCCGCTCCTTGAGCTGCTCCTGCTGGGTCTGGAGGGTGAGCACGGTCTGGACCAGCGGCCCGCGCTCCTGGGTCGTGTACCGCACCCGGGGGGTTTCCGACTGGAGCTGCGCGGCGATCAGGAAGCCGAGCGCCAGGAGGGCGAGACCAAGCGTGATCTGCCAGCTGGGGATCGCCCGCAGGCGGGCCGACAGCGTGCTCACGGCCGATCCGGGGCCGATGGCGGGGTCTCCTCACCGGCGCCATCCTCGGTCACGGACCGGGCGGGGCGGGGCCGCCGCCGGATCGCGAGCAGCCCGAGCGTAACGAGGCCGGCGACGAGCGCGACGACGATCGCCGCGAGGAGGGC
>JAKAHU010000010.1 GCA_021825385.1 Chloroflexota bacterium
GTCGAGGTCGACGTGGCGACGCTTCGCGTCGGCGAGGCCTGGGCGGCGGCGCTGCCGGGTTCCGCGTCCGGCTCCATCTGCGAGCGGAACCTCAACAGCGCGAGCCTGGCCGCCTCGCTCCTCCATTCCGCGTCGGACCTGTACGAACCGGCGGGGCACCTGTACGGGCGGGCCCGGACGACGGGCGCACCGATCGTGCTCGATCGATTCGCGCACGAGAGCCACAACGCGATCGTCCTGGGCCAGACCGGCAAGGGCAAGACGATGTTCACCGGCGCCGAGATGGCGCGCTGCTTCATGCGCGGCATCCGGGTCATGGGCGTGGATCCGCTCGGCGACTACCGACGACTGACGGACACGCTCGGCGGCACCTACCTCGAGCTCGGCGCGAGCGGCGGGCTCAATCCGTTCGCGATGAGCGGTGCACGTACTGAGGCCGCCTTCGCGGCCAAGCTCGTCCTCGTCGGTCGGCTCGTGGGCGCGATGGCCGGTGGCCTCTCGCGCGACGAGTATCCCGCGCTCGACCGGGCGATCCGCGCGACGTACGAGGCGGCCGGCATCGGGCCCGACCCGGCGACCCAGGATCGCCAAGCACCGACCCTCGCCGATCTCGTCGAGCGACTTGACGAGAGCCGCGGGGCGCAGGCCCTGGCCCACCGCCTGGAGCGCTGGGCCACGGGCTCACTGGCCGCGATCTTCACCGCCGACGGCGCCCTGCCGCAGAACGAGCGGCTGCTCGTCATCGGGCTCGCCGCAATCTCCGACCCAGACGTCCGGGCCGTCGCCCAGCTCGCCGCGCTCTCCGTCCTGTGGGATTTGATCCGGCGCGACCGGGAGCGGAAGCTCGTCGTCGTCGACGAGACCTGGAAGGTCATGCGCCAGCCGTCGGGCGCCGAATTCGTCGAGGAACTCGCCCGGTCGGCCCGTCACTACCACGCCGGGCTCCAGCTCGCGACCCAGGACATCGCCGAGTTCCTCCGCTCCGACTACGGCGAGGCGATCGTCAAGCAGTGCGACATCCGGGTCCTGCTCGGCCAGACCCCCGAGGGTGTCGACGCCCTCGGTCGCTACTTCGATCTCACCACGGCCGAGCGCCGCGCGCTCCTCCACGCCCGGCCCGGCGAGGGCCTTCTCTTCGTCGGTCAGAGCCACGTCGCGTTCGAGGCCCGCGTCTCGAAGCGCGAGTACGAATGGCTCACGACCCGTCCAGCCGATCTCGTCGGCCAGTCCCATTCGAGGTACGACGCTCCGAATAGCACGTGAGGCGGGCCGGGTGCGGCTGCGCGGCGATGGGTTGCGCCGTCCCCCTCGTCTGCCTGCTCATCATCTTCGGCGCCGTCGGGATCCTGACCGGCGACTGGGCGGCGCTCGCCGCGCCCAAGGTCCCGGCCGCCCCGCCGGCCGTCGCCGACATCCCACCGCGGTACCTCGCCCTGTATCGCGACGCCGCCGACAGGTTCGGGCTCGACTGGCCGGTCCTCGCCGCGGTCGGACGGGTCGAGACGAACCACGGCCGGAACCGCAACGGCTGCGATCCCAACTACGCCGGCGCCCGCGGGCCGATGCAGTTCCTCGAGCCGACCTTCGTGCACGCGGCGAAGCTCGCGGGCCTCAAGAACGCCGACATCTGCGACCCGGCCGACGCGATCCCGGCCGCCGCCGCGTACCTCAAATCGAACGGCGCGCCCGACGACTGGCAGCGCGCCCTGTACCGCTACAACCCGGCCGACTGGTACCCGCCGCTGGTCCTGGGCTGGGCCGAGCGCTACGGCTATGGCGCTCGTGTGGTCTGGCCGGTCGAGGGCGGCCGGATCACGCAGGGCTTCGGGCCGACGTCGTTCGCCCTCGAGCCGGCGCGCTGTTTCGAGGGCAAGTGCTACCCGCATTTCCACGACGGGCTCGACATCGCGGCCCCGCTCGGGACGCCCGTTCGGGCGATTGCCGCCGGCCGGGTGACGATCGCGGGCCGCCTGTCGGACGGCGCGGTCCTCGTCGAGATCGAGCACAGCCCCGGCGTCTACTCCCGCTACGGCCACCTCGAGCCTGGGCTCGCCGTGCGCGTCGGCGAGTCGGTCTCGGCCGGCGAGCTCGTCGGCACGGTCGGGGTGACCGGCAACACGACCGGGCCGCACGTCCACTTCGAGATCGAGGCCTCGGGTCAGCCGGTCGACCCGCTGCTCGTCCTGCCGCCGATGCCCTGAAGGAGGCCTCCCATGGCCGACTCGTCCCTCGGACCGATCTTCGAGATCTTCAATTTGCTCGCCGTGGTCGGCGGAGGCGCGCTCGCGATCGGGGGCGCGATCGCGGTCTCGCCGCGCGTCGTCGGCCTGCTCCGCCAGCGCAGTTACGACCGGGCGACCGAGGGCGAGCGCCGGCGCTGGCTGCTGCGGCTCGACGCGAATGCCGCCCGCGATCCGGACGCTGCCGGGCGGCTCGTCGCCGCGCTCCACCCCGGCGGCCGGCGTGGGGTGTCGCGCTGGGCGAGCGGCTGGCCGCAGCTGGCCCTTGCCGTGACCTGGACCGGCGGTCGCGCCCGCTGGGAGATCGAGGCACCGCGACAGCTCAGCCGCGCGGTCGAGAGTGCGGTCGCCGCCGCGTATCCGGGCGCCGAGTTCGAGGAGATCGCGCTGCGAGGCGACTCCGGCGACGGCCTGCGGCTCGGGATCCGCGGCGCGCCACCAGCTGACATCGGTCCGCGATCGGCCGACTTCGGCGCGCTTCTCACCGAGCTGCTCGCCCGGCTGCCCGCTGGCGCGGAGGCCGCCTGGACGCTGCTGGTCACGCCGCAGCCCGACGGCGAGGCGACGACGTCCGACGATCACATCGGCCCGGGTGAGATGTTCCTGGACTCGCTCCTCAACCGGACGCCGCGGCGCGTCAGCCCGGCGGCGGCACGGCGGACGACCCGGGCGCCTGGCCCCAGCTTCTCGGTGACCGCGTCGCTCGAGGCCTCGTCGGCACCGCCGGCGGCCCTCCGCGCCTGGCTCTTCGATGCCGTCGGCGCGGTCGGTTCTCTGCGCGCCTCGGGCTGGCGGATCGAGGCGAGCGTCGGCGGTCGCTCGGGACCGATACGACTCGGTGCGAGCGATGTCGCCGAGCTGTGGGGCCTGTCCCGAGCGACCGCCGACGCGCGGGCCGTCGACATCGTCCGCAGCCGCCGGCTGCCGGCCCCGCTGGTCGCCGCGGCGCCCGGGCTGCGACCGATCGGGCTCGACGCCGGCCGGCCGGTCCTCGTGCCCGACAGCCTGTTCGCCCGCCACGTCCTGCTGCTCGGGCGGACCGGGTCGGGCAAGAGCACCGAGCTCGTCGCCCTCGCCGCCGACGACCTGCACGCCGGTCGTGGCTTCACGTTCATCGATCCCCACGGCGACGCGGTCGCCCGCCTCCTCGACTCGGTGCCCGAGGACCAGGCCCACCGGGTCCATCTCCTCGAGCTCGCCGAGAAGGAACGCCCGCGGGGCTTCAACCCGATCGAGCTCGACGGCGCCGATCCCGAGCTCGTCGCCGCCCAGTTCGTCGACACCATGCGCGACCTGTATTTCGCCCACCTCGCCTCGCCGCCGCACCGCCAGCTCCAGTATCTGCGCTCGGCGCTGCTCACCCTGCTTACCAAGCCGCACGGTCCGGACGGTCCCTGGACGCTCGAGGCGCTGAATCGCCTCTTCATCGAGCCGCGCTTCCGTGCTGAGGTGCTGGCGGGAGTGAACGATCCGATGGTCACTGCCTTCTGGGAGCACCAGTGGCCGAAGGGCAAGCGAGGAGCGACCGACCCCTCGGCCGACGCCCTCATCAGCAAGCTCAGCGCGTTCCTCTCCTACCCCTCGATCCGGGCCATCGTGTCGGCTCCGGTCTCCACGATCCGGCCGCGGCGGATCATGGACGCGGGCGAGGTGCTGCTCGTCGACCTGTCGCGCGCCGGCGGCGACAACGCCTGGCTGTTCGGTGGCCTCGTCATCGCCCGCTACTACGTCGACGCCCTCGGGCGCCAGGCGCTGGCGCCGTCGGAGCGCGTCCCCCACACGCTCTACGTCGACGAAGTCCAGAACTTCGACACGAGCGCGCTCCGCGGGACGACCGGCGAGGGCCGCAAGTTCGCCTTGCGACTCGCCATGGCGACGCAGTACTTCGACGCGCTGGGACGAGAGCTGCAGCAGGCGGTCCGGGCGAACGTCGCCACGGTCATGCTCCTCCAGCCATCGGCTGCCGACGCCCGCCTCCTCCGCGACGAGATGGCACCCCTCACCGAGCGCGACCTGGTCAACCTGCCGCGCTTCCGGATGGCCGTCCGCACCGAGCTCGACGGCGACGCGCGGGTCCTGACCGCCGACGTCCTGCCCGAGGCGCCGAGCCTCGGTTCGGCGGGATTGGTCCGCCGTCTCAGCGACGCGCGCGACGCCCGGCCCGACCGTCGAGGAGAAGGGCGTTGAGGGCCGCGACAGTAACGCGGCTCGCAACGCGCTCCGCAACGCGACCGCCAGCGCGCTGCGCGCCGGTAGGGTGACGATGAGCGCGACACCCAATCGTGCTCAGGCGAGCGGGGCCCGAAAACCCGACTCGCTTCGCTCTCTGCGCGCGGGCGCCGTCTGGGGCGCGCTGCCGGCTCGAGACCAGCAGCTGCTGCTGTGGCTGATGGCCGGTGACATCGTCACGGCCCAGTTGGCGTCCCTCCTCGTGTACGGACCGCTGCGGATCGCCCAGCGACGGCTCAGCCGGCTCGTCGAGATCGGCCTCCTGCGAGGGTTCTGGACCGCCGGCGCCCAGCGTCCGCACGGCCGCTGCGCGTACATGCTGACTCGCGCGGCACGGCTGGAGATCGAGCGCCTGCAATGGCCCGAGGGTCGACCGGACCGACCAGCCGAACTGCCGCCTTCGGCGCCGATCCACCAGCTCGCGACACACGATCTGTTCGCCGCCTTCCTGCGAGCGGGGAACCCGACGCTATCCGAAGGCATCTTCGCCTGGCTGCCCGAGCGCGCGTGCGGCCAGTTGTTCGGGTTCCTGCGGGCCGACGCGCTCGCCGGCATCCGTGTCGCCGATCGGACGCTGACCCTGTTCATCGAGCGTGACCTGGGGACCGAGCGCGGCGAGGTGCTCGCCGAGAAGGTGCGTCGCTACCGATCGGTCTTCGCCCGAGCGCCAGAGGCGCCGATCGCGGTCGGCTTCGTCGTCGAGTCGGCCCGCCGGGCGTCCACGATTCAGTCACTCGCGAGCCGCTACGTAACCGCCGGTCTCTGCTTCCTGACGATCGTCGCCGAGCGCGCGCGAGCCGATCCGTTCGGTGCCCGCTGGTTCGATGGTCAGACGGAGCGCTCGATCCGGGAACTGGTCGGCGACCCAGTGTCCGGTGACCAGCCGGTTCTCACCCCCGGCTGCCTCCTCGACCCCGAAGCGATCGCCGCCCTCGACGATCGGGCAGCCTTGATGCTGCCAGCCCTGAGGCCTTACGTGCGGCTATAGGACAGCCCGAGCGCCGGGCCGACGGTGTTCGGGCATTCGGCGATGTGCTAGATCGGTCGCCGAGGCCGTGTGGGGCAGCGCGTTGTCGTTGAACCAGCGGACGGTGTCGCCGACCAGGATCGTCAGGGTCGACGGCTCGAACCGCGAGCCGGCCATCCGGACCGAAGTCCCGGCCGGGGCGGTCGGTGCCGGCCCGAGGCCCATCATCGGCCCCATCCCAGGCCCCATCATCCCCCCGGCGCCCATCATCGAGCCCCAGCCATAGGGTCTGAGCCAGCCCAGTACGACGCCCGCGAGGAGGGCACCGACGACGAGCAGGAGGCCGAGCAGCCCGAGCCGTGCGTTCGCTGGCGGCCGGTCGGTTGCGCCGAGCACCTGCCGCATCTCCTCGAACTGCGCGGCGTCGATCTCGCCCCGCGCGAAGCGCCTGCGCAGCTTGAGGAGCGGCTCGTCGACAGTCCCGCGGCCCGCCGCGTGGACGATCCAGACGACGATCAGCATGAAGCCCGCGATGAGCACCAGCCAGATCAGCGTGCCGAGCCAGCCGAACGAACCTGTGCCGAAGGTCATCATCGCGATCCCATCTTGCCGCAGGAACCTGCGGCGTGCCCGCGCGATCGACGCAGCACCTTCGGGGCGACAGATCCCGAGCGTCGCATCACGGTCGGCCAACGCCGAGCCGCTCCTCGGGTTCATGACGCGACTGACCACTACATGCAGCGTAGTATTGGCAAATTGCGCCGGCCCTCACCGCCGGAGGTTGATCCGTCAGCTCGCGCCGCCCCGCTCGTCATGGCCGCATTGAGCTCGGCGTTCGCGGCCGATCGATCGGCTGCAAAGAGAACAGGACACGCGACCGTTTGAGGTCGGGGATCCGGGGATGTGCGGACATGGAGCCGAAGGTCGACCAATCGGGCCTGGAACGGTTGATCGACACGGGCACCTTTGCATGTGGCCTTGCTGTCCGTTGCCGGTCGCCTGCGGCCGTGGACGCCGCCGGGCCAGTTTGGCGGCGGCGGGGTCTCGTCGCACCATCTCGCGAGCCGGCGACGGATAGGTGACGATCGCGGTGGCGTTCCTGGGCGGGCTCGTGTCCTGCCTGTCGCCGTGCGTCCTGCCGGTTCTGCCCGTGTTCACGGCGTACGTCGGCGGCGGGGGCACGGCGGCGATGGGTGCGGCCGCCGGGCGACTCCGTGCCGGGGGGTTCCTGCTCGGGTTCGCCGGCGTCTTCGTCGCGTTGTGGGTGTCCGTGGGCCTTGTCGGCTTCGCGCTGCTCTCGGCGATCCCGGGTCTCCGTCCGATTGCCGGCGTCGCCATCGTCGCCCTCGGCGCGGCCACGATGCTCGGCTGGCAGCTGCGACTCCCGGTCGGGTGGCTCGGGCCCGGCGGCTCCTTCGGCGGCTCATTCCTGCTTGGTGCCGGCGTTGCCGTGGGCTGGACGCCGTGCATCGGACCGACCCTTGGCGCGATCCTGACGATGGCCGCCGCGTCGGACACGGTGTGGGCCGGGGCCCTGCTTCTCGTTGCCTATGCGGCGGGCATGGCGGTGCCGTTTCTTGCCGTCGTGTTCGGCATGTCCCGGCTGCGACCGCTGACCCGCTTCCTTTCGGGCCATCACCGGGCCTTCAATGTGGCCACCGGCGGGCTCATCGCCGTCGTGGGTGTGCTCGTCGCGACCAACGCATTCAGCCGCCTCGCCGGCCTGATTCCCTGGACCTTCTGACCTCCCTCGCGGCTGACCGACCCCGGATCTCCGGTTCGGGAGCTGCTCGCCGGCTACAGGCAACCTGTTGGCGTGCGCGGCGGAATGAGTCCCGGCTGCTCCTGCGCGATTGGCAGGGGACCGAGGGTGAGCTTGCCGGTGTCGATCGTGATGACGCCATCTGCGTCAACGCTGTGGGCGAACCGGTCCAGGCCGCGCGGTGCCGGTCTCAGCTTGGCGACCTTTTCGCCGAGCCGGTCGAAGCGGGAGCCGTGGCAGGGGCACTCGAACCAGTAGTTGCGGCCGCAGAAGTTCGGCTTGCAGCCCAAGTGCGTGCAGCGCTGGTAGAGCGTCCGAATGTTCGTCTTGCGGCCCTCGCCGTCGAGGCTCTCGCCCGGCTTGATCGACGTCGACGGGTCGACGAGGCTGATGAACGCCCGTGCGTGCGGGAAGTAGGCCGGAGCTCCGTCGCGGACGCTCGTGCCCGGGGTTGCCGGGTTCAATGCGAGCGTGTCGATGTCGCCAATCACGACCTTGCCGCCGAAACCGCCGCGGAAGTTGGGCCACAGGAAGCCGAGGGTGCCCGCACCGACTTCGACGAGCCACAGGCCGACGGCGGCGCCGAGCGAGGTGCGCAGCAGCTGGCGTCGCGAGATCCCCTCGACCGGCGCCTCCCGAAGCGCCCTGATGGCCTGAACGGTCAGGGCCACCGGACGGTCGGCCGGCTCGACGAGGTAGTTGCTCATGGCCGGTCCCGGACTCAGGCCGGGGGCGACGAGGACCTCGCGTTGAGCGGTACGGTCGGCTCGGCGTCGAGGACCTCGAGCTCGCGCATAAGGCGCCGCCGCTCGCGCCTCGAAGCGGCGAGTGCCGCACGAAGTCGCTCAGCTCGGGAGTCAGGGTTGGCCGCCGCCGCGGGATCGGCGCTGGTCTGGTGACCACGCATCATCGCCATCATCGAGGGCGGGCAGGCCGCAACCAAGAGCAGCGGTAGCGCCGCGCCGACCAGGTTGGGCGCCAAGAAGAAGACGCCGATTCCAACCGCGGCAAGGGCCGTGATCACTCGCCAGTCGTAGCACGCCTTGAGCAGGGTCATCATCTGGCATCTCCGAGGCGGTGACCATACTGTACTACTCGCCGAGTAGTAATTCAACGTGCCTCAGGCCGCCTCATCGGGCAACCAGCGTCCCGGTCATCCGCGTCGGGTGGACGTCGCAGCGAAGGAAGTAGGTGCCGGCCTGGAGCGCCGGCACGGCGTACGTCCGCTCGCCGGGCCCGTTAAAGATCTCGCCGACGAAGAGCGACTGGCCGGCCGACGCGTCGGCGTAGATCGCGACGTTGTGGGGGACCGTCTCCTGGTTGTCGAAGACGAGGCTGAAGGGCCGGCCGGCGGGCACGGTCAGCTCGGCCTGGTCGAAGGCGATGTTCTTGGCGGCAATCCGGACCACGTCGCCGGCCGGCGCCGAACCCGTCGGGGCTGACGGCGAGGCGGCCGGTGGCGCCGCTTTCGACTGGAGCCAGGCATCGAATTCCTCCCGCTGAACGGCGCGGACCGAGAGCAGCATGCGGCTGTGGTAGATGCCGCACAGCTCGGCGCACTGGCCCCGGTAGACCCCGGGCTCGCGCACCGTAAACTCGAAGGTGTTGACCTGCCCGGGGACGGCGTCCTTCTTGTAGTTGAAGGCCGGGACGTAGAAGGCGTGGATGACGTCCGCCGAGGTCAGGTTGATCCGGATCGTCTCGCCGACCGGGATGACCATCTCGGCGTGCTGGTTCGGTGTTCCGATGACGCTCACCCCCGCATCGGGGTAGTCGAACTGCCAGTCGAACTGGAACGCCGTCACTTCAATCGTCACGGACGGGCGGTCGCTCCGTGCCTCGACGTTGTTCAGCGTCTGCCAGGAGATGAAGAAGAGGAACACGACGATCACCAGCGGGACGACCGTCCAGACGACCTCGGCGATGGTGTTGCCGTGGATCTGCGGCGGCAGCTCGTCCTCGCCCGGTCGACGCCGGTAGCGGATCACCGAGTAGACGATGAGCCCCTCGACGAGCAGGAAGATCGCAACGGCGATGACGAAGATGACCTTGTAGAGCGAGCTGATCTCCCGGCTCTGGTCCGTCGCGCCGAGCGGGAGCGTCAGGCCGCACCCGGCGAGACCGGGCAGGGCGGCGAGGGCGAGGATCGCCAGCCGGGGCGGGGGACGCATGGACGCGCGGCTCTCCTACTACGCACCCCATAGTAATGAGAAACCGTGGCCACGTGCGACGCACGGTGTAGTAGGATCGCCCGACGATGACGCGCGATGCGAGCCAGCTGACCAAGCTCCTCGGGCCGCTCGAGCAGCGGGCCATGGGGCGGCTCTGGGCGCACGGGCCGCAAACGGTGGGCGAGGTTCTCGAGGCCCTGAACGCCGGCGGGGGTCGTCCCCTGGCGTACACGACGGTCATGACGATCCTCGTCCGGCTCCACGAGAAGGGCTACGCGACACGGGAGCTGGAGGGCCGCCATTTCCGGTACGCGGCGGCGGTCGAGGAGTCGGCGCTCGAGGCGCACGCGGGCCGGCGCGAGCTCGGTCGCCTGATCGAGCGCTTTGGGGCCGACTCGGTCGCGGGCTTCGCCGCGGACCTCGGCATGAGCGAATTGGCGGCCCGGCTCGCAACGCTGGCGCGGACGCGGCCGGCCGAGCGGCGCTGATGCGCCGGCTCGTTCCGCTCGTGGGCCTTGCGCTCGCCGGGGCAATCGGCGGTTGCATCGTCGCGCCCGGGTCGGAAACGCACGAGGGCGCGCACATGCTGATCGCCGGAGCGATCCTGACGGCCCTCGTCCTAGTCGCATCCTTCTCGTACCAGGCCCTCCGCCACCAGCAGCTCGCGGCCGGGATGGCCCGGCTCGCCCACCACGGCGAGCTGGGGGGCGAGCCCGTCGAGTTCGTGGCCGGACTCGCCGCGCCCGTCGTGGCCGGCCTGTGGCGGCCCCGGATCTTCTGCGCTGATGACCTCGGCGCGACGCTCGATCACGACGAGCTCCGGGCGGTCGTCCTCCACGAACGACATCACCGCCTCGATCGGGCACCCCTCAGGCTCGTGGTGATGCTGGCCCTCGCGCCCGTTCTGAGCCGCGTTGCGGCCGGTCGTGCCTGGCTCGAGCGCGAGCGGGCACGGGTCGAGATCGCGGCAGACGCGTACGCGCTCGCGGCCGGCGTGGGCCGGCGGGCTCTCGCGAGCGCCATCCTGAAGCTCTCCACACGCCCCGGCCTCGCGCTGGCGCCCGGGTTCACGACCGCCGCCGACCTGCGCATCCGGGCGCTGCTCGGCGAGCCGACGGGGCTCGACCTCGATCGGCCCGTTGCTCGCCCGGCGGTGGCGGTCGGCCTGTTTGTCGCGGTCTGTGTGGCCGCCTTCGTAGCGTAGGTCCGCCCCTGCGGCCGGGACGTGAGGGAGCGCGAGGCCCCGCTGGCCCTGGCGGGGCCGGCAACGCCAGATGCTACACTGCGCGTAGTACGTCGCCATGCATGGGAGTCCAATGGCCGCCAGGCAATCGTCCGAACGCCCGCCGAGCTCGTCGACGAGAGGCCCGCTCCTCGAGTACGTGACGATCCCGGAGTGCGCGGACTGCCGGCGATTCGAGGCGCTCCTGGAGCGGGTGCTGCCGGACTACCCGGAGGTCGAGGTTCACGAGGTGGCGGCCGAGACGGCGAGGGGCATGGCCATCTCGGTCGAGCGCGGAGTGCTGCGGTTCCCCGTCATCGTGCTCGACGACCAGGTGATCGCGGTGGAATCGGTCGCGGAGCCCGCGTTTCGCGCGGCGCTCGACGCACGGCGCGACGGGCGATGAACGACGTCCTGCTCGGCTCCTCGGTCCTGGGCGGCTTCATCGGCGGCGTGCTGGCCCTCCTGGCGCCGTGCTGCATCACGGTCCTCCTGCCGTCGTATTTCGCGGCGACCTTCAGGAACGTCGGCACGCTCCTGCGGATGACCTTCCTGTTCGGGGCGGGGATCGCGGTCGTCATCCTCCCGATCGCCCTCGGGCTCGCCGCCCTCGGCCAGGTCTTCTCGCGCTACCACACGATCCTGTTCCTGATCGGCGGAGTCTTCCTGCTCCTGCTTGGCGTGGTGACCCTGCGCGGGCGGGGGTTCGAGCTGCCGTTCATGCGGGCGCCGTCATTCGAGGGCCGACCCGGGGCGTCGGTGTTCGCGCTCGGCGTTTTCTCCGGCGCTGCAAGCTCGTGCTGCGCGCCGGTCCTGATCGGCGTGCTCACGCTGACCGCGCTCACAAGCTCCTTCCCCGGCGCGATCGCGGTCGCGCTCGCCTACGTCTTCGGAATGGTCTTCCCGCTCTTCCTGATCGCCCTCGTCGGCGATCGCTTCGGCTGGACGACGAGCCGGCTCGTGCGGGGCACGACGGTCAGGATCCGCCTGGCCGGCCGGGCGATCTCGATCCACAGCACGAACCTGATCGGGGGCGTGCTGTTCCTCGGGATGGGCGTCTTCGTCCTCGTCCTCGCCGCCACGGGCAACACATTCCTCGCCTTCCCCGGCCAGACCGAGCTGGGAGCCTCGATGCAGCAGCTCGGGGATCGGCTCCTCGCCGCCCTCGGCGGCGTGCCCAATCTCGTCGTCGTGCTCGTGCTCCTCGCGATCGTCCTGTTCCTCTGGCGGCGCTCCGCCGCCCGCGGGGGCCAACCGTCACCCGAAGGATCAACCGATGACCGGCCGTGAGCAATCGATGACGGCGCGAGAACGCCGGCGAAGCCGGCGAGTCCCGGCGAAGAAGCCTTACCTTCTCGCTCGCCGCGTGGGCCCCGTACCGATGTGGGGCGTCCTGGCCGCGGCCCTCGGGGTGGTCGCGATCGTCGCCATCGCCACGCTGAACACGCTGTCCGGAGCGGGCTCGGGATCTGCGCTGCGCTACGACGTCGGCCGGCCGGGCCCGGGTCAGCCCGCCCCGGACTTCGAACTCGCGAGCGCCACGGGGACGTCGTTCAGCCTCTCACAGCAGCGTGGCAAGCAGGTGCTCCTCTATTTCCACGAGGGCCTGGGCTGCGCGCCCTGCTGGACCCAGCTCGAGGACATCCAGGGGGACCTCTCCAGGTTCACCCCGCTCGGCATTGACGAGATCGTCTCGATCTCGCTGGACCCCTTGCCCGCTCAGCAGCAACGCGCCCAACTCCGCGGGATCTCGCTGCCGGTGCTGGTCGATGCGGACCGCGCCGTCTCCTCGGCGTATGACGCCTTGAGCTACGGGATGATGGGCGGGATGACTCCCGGGCACACGTTCATTCTCGTCGGGGCGGACGGCACGATCCGCTGGCGCGCCGACTACGGCGGCCCGCCCGACTTCACGATGTACGTGCCGGACGACACGCTGCTGGCGGAGCTGCGGACGGTCCTCGGGACGTCCTGACCGCGATGTGCGGCCGAGCTCGCCGCGCCCACGGGACAGATGACCGCTGAGCGGCCCGACGGCGCGGGTGAGCCCCGGCCCGGTATCCCCGCCCGGCGGGTCGCCGTCCTCCTCGCGGCCGTCGGCGCGATCGGGCTCCTCATGGCGTCGCTCGTCGTCGAGATCGGACGCGACCCCTGCCTCCCCTCGGCCCTCATCGACCGTACGGCACCGCCCTTGGCCGGGTCGACGCTCGCGGGAGAGCCGTTCGACCTGGCCGACCTGTCCGGCCGGGTCAGGATCGTCAACTTCTGGGCCTCGTGGTGCATCGAGTGCCGGCGCGAGCATCCGGACTTCGTCCGCATCGCCGATCGGTATCGCGGCGACCCGGTGGCGATCGTCGGGGTGATCTACCAGGACGACCCCGACGCCGCCCGGGCCTACATGCGGGAGATGGGCGGCGACTGGCCGAACATCCTCGACCCCGGCGGACGGGTCGCCATCGACTATGGCGTCGCCGGGGTGCCGGAGACGTTCCTCATGGACGCCGGCGGCGTCGTCCGCGCCAAGGTGATCGGCCGGATCGACGAGGGAACGCTTCGCGGATGGATCGACGCCGCGCTGGCCGGGACCGGCGGCTCGCCTTGAGAGGGCGCCACCCGATCGGTCGCCGCCTCCGCCACGGTCTCCTCGCCGGCGCCGCCGGGCTCCTGCTCGTCGCGACCCAGGCCGGTGCCGTGGTGGCGCACGCGGCGCTGGTGAGCTCGACACCCGCGGACGGGGCCGAGCTGTCCAGTCCGCCGACGGAGCTCCGCCTCGTGTTCAGCGAGGCGCCGGTGCTCGATTCGCTGTCCGTCCGCCTGTTCGACCGCCGTGGATCGGAGATGGCGCTCGGCCCTCCGTCGGCCGGCCCCTACGCGACCACGGTCGTGATCCCGATCCCGACCGAGCTGCGACCGGGTCCGTACACCGTCGTCTGGTCGGTCGTCTCGACCGAGGACGCGCACCCCGCGGCGCAGGAGTTCGTGTTCGGGCTGAGGGAACCGGCGGGCGCCCCAAGCGTGACCGCCGGCGAGCTGGCCGGCGGCGGCGGGCCGCTCGTTCCGCTGGCGAGCCTGCTCGCCCTCGCCGGGCTGACGCTGATGCTCGGGGCCGCGTTCCAGACCGCGGTCCTCCGGCTCGAGGCCGCCCGCGTCCTGGGCGCCGCGACCGCGGGGGTCGGCCTCTTCCTGGCCTCGATGGTGACTGCCGGGGCGGCCGCACCCCGGTCGCCGGTGACCATCGTCGACGCCTCGTCTGGCCCGTTTGGAGGAGCCGATCCGGCCGATGTCGCCCGGATCGCGACGGTCGGTGCCTTCCTGGCGGCCGTTGCGGGTGCGGCGCTCCTCGCGCCCGGGAGCGGGCGGCGGCGGGCGTGGTCGGTCGCCCTTGGCGCGGCGATCGTGCTCGCCTGGCTGTACGCGACGAGGTCCCACGCGGCCGGTGTCGGGATCCTGCCCTGGGTGGCCGTCACGTGGGGGACGATCGACGCCGCGATCGCCGACCCCGCACGGTACGCCTGGTTCAGCCTCGCGTTCGAGGCGGCCCGGCAGCTCAACGTCGCCGTCGCGACAACGCACACGGTCGCGGTCGGTGTGTGGATCGGTGGCCTCGCGGTCGCGTCGGTCCATCGCTTCGGACCCGGCGAGCTCGTGGCCTGGCATCCGCGGTTCTCGCGGGTGGCGCTCATCGCCTTCGTTGTGGTCGCAGCCAGCGGCCTCTACCAGGCAGTCCTCTACCTGCCGGCACCGGCCGCGCTCGTCGAGTCGGACTACGGCCGCGTGCTCGTCGCCAAGCACGTGGTCGTCGCCGGCGTGCTCGTGATGGCTGGTCTCAACCGGTTCGTGGCCGGGCCGGCGCTCAGGCGGGCGACCGAGCTGGTGAGCGCGGTCCCGCGAGCCGTCAGGACGCTTCGCGCCGAGGCCGTCATCGGGCTCGCCGTACTCACCGTCACAGGGGTCCTGGCGACGACCCCGACGGCCCGTCCCGCGGCCGCGATCTTCCTCCGGCCCGACATCGTCGCGCGACTCGAAGCCCGACACGTCGAGATCGCCGCGGAGCGCGGCGACGCCCGCCTGGCGGTCGATTCGATATCCGACACGCAACAGCGGTTCACGGTGACCGGCTCCGACCCCGCGATCGGGTCCTCGGCCACCTTGTCGGTCCGTGACGCGGCGGGGAAGATCGAGCGCCGCCTGCCGCTCCGCCACGACGGATCGGCGTGGGTCGCGGAGGGCCTCGCCTTCCCGCGCGACGGGGCCTGGGTGGTGTCGGTGCCGCTGGCCGACGGCACGGCAGCGGACTTCGGTCTCGAGATCGCGTTCGGCCGCGTCGCCGCCCGCGACGAGGCGGCCCGTCGGGTCTGGGACCAGGCGATCGAGGCAACCGAAACCGGGATGCGGTCGGCCCGGATGATCGACCAGCTCACCGACGGCCTCTCGCTCATGCTGTTCGGCTATCACGAGTTCGTCGCCCCGGACCGGGAACGCTTCGAGATCCAGGGCCGCTTCGCCTCGGTCACGGTCGACGGGCAGCGCTTCACGCGGGAGGCCGGGGCGGACGGGTGGACGGTCCGTCCGGCCGGATCGCTCGGCGTGGTGGCCCCGGGCGCGACGAGCGGCCCGAGCAGCTGGCCCTGGTTCGGGTTCCTTCGTGCGGCGGTCGGCGTGACGGCCGAGGGCGAGGCGAGCCAGGCCGGCCAGCGCTGCCGGGTGCTCGTCGGAATCGACCCGCAATCGGACGTGACCTACGAGATCTGGGTCGGTCGTACCGATGGGATGATCCATCGCCTGGTCATGGGCCTCCCGGGCCACTACATGGTGAACGCCTACTTCGACGTCAATGCGCCGATCGACATCGAGCCGCCCGTCGGGCCCGTTGCGCCGGCCGCCGGGTAGGCGTGGGGCCGAGGCGACCGTGAGCGAGCGGAGAACGCCGTTGTGGCCGATGCAGGCGACCAGGCAGCCGGACCTCGTCGAGTCCTCGACCACGGGCCTACCGCGGTCCGGGCGCGCGGCCGCGAAGGTGCTGACGTGAGGTCGTCCGAGACCGAGCGCGCCCGGCGGTACTGGGATCGTGTGGCCGCGGCTTACGACCGCTGGATCGCGGTCGCCGAGCGCCTGCTGCTCGACGATGGGCGAGCTTGGCTGGCGTCACGGGCGCGCGGCGACGTCCTCGAGATCGGGATCGGGACCGGTCGCAACCTCGGCTTCTACCCATCGGAGGCGCGGGTGACGGGCGTTGATCTCAGTCCCGCGATGCTGGGCTACGCCCGAGAACGGGCCGCCGCCCTCGGGCGCGAGGTCGACCTCCGCGTGGGCGATGCGCAGGCGCTCGACCTTCCGCCCGAGCGCTTCGACACGGTCGTCTTCAGCCTCGCGCTGTGCTCGATCCCCGACGACCGGCGCGCGGTCCGCGAAGCGATGCGGGTCCTCCGCCCGGGCGGACGGCTGCTGCTCCTCGAGCACGTCGGAAGTCCGTTCCGCGCCGTCCGCGCCGTTCAGTGGGTCCTCGACCTCTTCACCTCTCGCCTGCAGTGCGACCACCAGCGTCGAGAACCGCTCGACCACCTTTCGGCCGAGGGCTTCGAGATCGAGGACGTGCGGCGCTCGAAGCTCGGTATCGTCGAGAGGGTCCAAGCGACGAAGCACGCCTGACGCCCGGCGCCCAAGCAGGCCATCTCTTACTACACTGACCGTAGCGACAACCGAAGTCCGCGTGTCCCTGGCACGGACGCGAGCGCACCGTTTCGGAGAACCAGTGACCCGACCGCCGCCGGCGCGCGATGAGCAGGTGCCGCCGTCCGTCATGCCCGTCTCGAGCGGTGGGCCGGTTGGGAAGCGCCCGGCTCTGCGCGGACTCCGCCCGTGGCACGTCAGCTGGCTGCTCGCGACGCCGGTCGCGGCGATCCTGCTCTGGATCCTCGTCACCAGCCCGATCGGACCGCAGGGTCAGGGTGGGTCGGGAGCCGCGCCCGGGGCGACGTTCTACGTACTCGGGGCGGAGACCCAGGGTCTCCAGGTCGGCCAGCGGGCGCCCGACTTCGTGGGCACCGCGAACGGGCAGGAGGTGCGGCTCACCGATCTCGACGGGCGGCCGATCCGGATCGACGACTACCGGGGCCAACCCTTGTGGATCGTCTTCTGGGCGACATGGTGCCCGCCGTGCCAGCAGGAGACGCCAGATCTTCGGGCCGCGTACGAGGCGCACCGCGCCGACGGGCTCGCGCTCCTCGCGATTAGCATCCAGGAGCCGGATACCACGGTCCGCGACTACGTCACCCGCTACGGGCTGACCTACGACATCGGGCTCGACTCGACCGGGGCGGTCCTGGCCACGTACGGCGTGTTCGGCCTGCCGACGCACTACTTCCTCGACCGGACCGGCGTGATCCTCGACCGTTACTTCGGGCCCCTGACCCGAGAGCAGATGGACCAGAAGATCGCCCTCATCGGCAACCCATAACCGAGAGCCATCGAGGAGGCTGCGATGCGTCAACCCTATTCGAGCGGTGTCTGGATCACCAAGCCGGGCCGCGAGGCGGAGTTCGTCGCCGCGTGGCGCGAGTTCGCGGAGTGGTCGCTCGCCGCGATCAAGGGGGGCGGTTGGGCCAAGTTGCTCCAGGATCGCGACCAATCCATGCGGTTCGTGAGCTTCGGACCATGGGACAGCCTCGAGCAGCTCGAGGCATGGCGCTCACATCCAGGCTTCGCCGAGCGCGTCGGTCGGATCCACCAGCTCATCGAGAGCCTCGAGGCGTCGACGCTCGACGCGGTCGTGGAGGTTCGCGAGGGACCCCAGGCGTAGGTGGGCCGGGCCACCTTCCTCGCGCGGGCGCCCGTCACCGGCCGGGGTTTGCACGGCAACACGACCGTGGCCTGAAGTCCGTGTCTCGGGCCCGCCTCGCCGCGCGCACACGAACTCTCCACCCGAAATCCGCGCCGCCTCCATCGGGATTCCACGCAGGGAGGCCAGCCTGATCCCAGCAGACAACCGTGACGGGTCTCCGGAACGGATCGATGGAAGCGAACGCCGGGCAAGAGCCCGGCCCAGGATCAGGAGGTGTGCCATGCAGAAGTCCATCGCTGCGATCGTCGGTGCCGCGTTGGCCGTGCTTATGGTGACCGCCAGCGTCGCCGCGGCCGATCCATTCGGCTGGCGAGCGAGCGGGCAGAACACCAACGGCGGCTACGGCAACGGTGGGTACGACGCCAACACGAATTGGACGCCGGCCGCGACCGCGGTACCCGTGGCTATCCAGCCGGCCGCGACACAGCCCGCGGCGACGCCGCTGGCAACCGCCCGGCCATCGGCGACGGCAACGCCAACCCGTCACCATGCCGAGGTCCGAACGTCCCCGAGCACGCGGATGACCCAGCCCCAGGCGACGCAGTACCAGGACCGCCATGGCTCGGACTGGTGCGATGACTACGGGCGCGACGACCACGGCTCGGACTGGCACTGAGCCGCCTTCGAGCCGAGGCACCACGATGGCCGAGCCATTCGGCCCCCTCGCACAGGACGGTCGGCCGTCGAACGGCGGTCGGCCGTCCCATACGGTGGCCGCCATGGAGGCGAGCGTCCTCGTCGCCGACGACGAAGCGCACATCGTCGACGTCGTACGAGCCTATCTGGAGCGCGACGGCTATCGGGTCACGACCGCCCTCGACGGGACGGCGACCCTCGAGGCCGCACGCGCGTCGAAGCCCGACCTGCTCGTCCTCGACGTCATGATGCCCAACGCCTCGGGGTTCGACGTCCTGCGCACGCTGCGGGCCGAGGGCGCCACTTGCCCGGTCATCTTCCTCACGGCGCGCGACCACGTGATCGACCGGGTGGCCGGCCTCGAGCTCGGTGCCGACGACTACGTCACCAAGCCCTTCGAGCCGCACGAGCTCGTCGCCCGGGTCGGCGCGGTGCTGCGTCGGGTGAGGGGCGCCGCCGAGGCGCCGGTCGTTGAACCGCCGGCACCGCTGACCTTCGCCGACCTCGTCATCGACCGGCTCGCTCGCAGCGTCCAGCGAGACGGCCGACCGCTCGAGCTGACGCGGACCGAGTTCGACCTCCTCGTCGCCCTCGCGGAGCGCCCCGGCCAAGTTTGGACCCGGGAGCAGCTCGGAGAGGCCGTCTTCGGCCAGGCCTTCGACGCGTTCGATCGGACGATCGACAGCCACGTCAAGAACCTGCGGCGCAAGCTCGACCGCGCTCCCGGCGGCGGCAGCTATGTCGAGACCGTGCGCGGCGTCGGCTACCGGGCGGGCCGGGAGGCCGCGGCGCCATGATGCTCCGTACGCGACTCGCCGCGAGCTTCGCCGTCATCGCCCTCGGAACGTCGGCAGCCGTCGCCCTGGCGGTGCCGATCGTCGTCGGCCAGGGCTTCCAGGACCTCGAGTCGGTGATCCGCAACGAGAGTCCCAGTCCAGGCCCGAGCGCGACGGCAAGCCCTGCGGCTCAGCCGAGCCTGACTCCTGTCCCGACCGCCAGCCCGACTGCCGCGCCGACGCCAAGACCCACCAAGCGACCGTCGCCCACACCCACCCCGACCCACGATTGGAACGACTGGGATCACTGGAACGACGGTGGCCGGTCCGGCAGCGGCGCCGTGTCGAACGGTGGGTCACTGGCCGCGGCCCCGGCCCGACCGGCGACCGCGGTCTTCGCGGTCGCGTACGTGGCATCGTCCGACGTGATGAGCTCGTCCAACGGCACATCGACCACCGCCGACTCCGCCCCGGCGAGCAGCGCGGCTCCGGTGGGCGCGACGAGTTCCGCGGCGACCGATATCGCCACGGAAACGATCGTCAAGATCATCCTCATCGCCGTCGGCGCGGGGTTCGTCGCCTCACTGCTCGGGCTCCTCGTCGCCGACCGGCTCGTACGGCCGTTGCGCAAGCTCGGGGCGGCCGCCGCGTCGGTGGCAGCCGGCGAGCTCGACGCGCGCTCGGGTCTGGCGACTCGGACTGACGAGATCGGCGACCTCGCCCGGTCCTTCGATGCCATGGCCGGCGCCCTGCAGGCCTCCGAGGTCGACCGGCGTCGGTTCCTCCAGGACGCCGTCCACGAGCTCCGAACCCCGCTGACGGTGATCGAGGCGACTGCTTCGGCGGTCATCGATGGGGTCTATGCCCCCGAACCGCGTCACCTCGAGACGATTCGCGCTCAGGGGAGGCTGCTGGCGCGGGTGGTGGACGACCTGCGGACGATAAGCCTCGCCGAGTCGCACGCACTCGAGCTCCGGCCCGAACCGATCGACGCCGGTGCCGCTCTGCGCGACGCCGCCAGCGGCTTTGGGGCGCGCGCCGAGCGGGACGGGATTCATGTCACCCTCGACGCCCCGGAGACGCTCGTCGCCGAGGCCGACCCGGAGCGCCTCCGCCAGATGCTGGGTGCGCTCGTCGACAACGCGATCCGACATACCCCGGCCGGCGGCTCGATCACCCTCGCCGGGACCGCCACCGATGGGATCGTCCGGTTCGATGTCCGCGACAGCGGACCGGGTGTCGCGGCCGAGGATCTCCCCCACGTCTTCGAGCGCTTCTACCAGGCCGATCCGTCGCGCGACCGGGCCCGCGGCTCGAGCGGGCTCGGGCTCGCGATCGTGAAGGCGCTCGCCGAGGCGCACGGCGGGTCGGTCGGTGTTGAGAACGCGCCGCAGGGCGGGGCCGACTTCTGGATCGTGATCCCGGCCGCGTGAGGCTCGTCATGCCTGCGCGTGGAACCAGCGCCCGAGCCGTGGCGATGCTTGCGCTCGCGATCTCGCTGGCCGCCTGCTCGACCGCCGGTCAGCCGGCCGGCCCGATGGGCCCGGGCATCCCGGGCATGATGGGCGGCGCCTTGGGCGACCAGGCTGGGCCGGGCTCGCCAGGCTTCGTCGCCGGGACGACGAGCGCTCCGCGGATCGTTCGGATCGTCGCCGGCCCGGGCTACGTGTTCAGCCCGTCCGAGGTCCCGATCGTGGCCGGCGAGACGATCACGTTCGAGGTGACCACGATGGGGCCGACGGTGCACGAGTTCATGGTCGGCCCGGCGGCCGACGTGAGCGCGGACTCCGACGCGGCCCCCGAGATCGCCGACATCGGAATGATGGAGACGAAGTCCCTCGCCTACACGTTCGACGGTCCGGGACCGTTCGCCTTCGCCTGCCACGAGCCCGGCCACTTCGAGGCCGGCATGCGCGGGGTGATCACGGTCGCATCCTAAGCACGTCCGGAGACGGGCCGACCGCCCTGCCGACATGGACCGCCAGACGGTCCACCTGGCCCGTCCTCAAGGTGCCCTGAGTACCGAACTCAGGTTACCTTGATCTCTCCGTCGTACATGGCACCGGCTGCTTAACTCACGGCATGACGACCGAGGAGCTCCGGGTGGCTGCGCGCAGCCTCGCCCCGGCTTGGCCAGGCCTCCGCGCCCGGCGCCTGCTGCGCGTGATTGGACCCGCCTGGATCGTGATGCTCGCCGACGTCGACGCGGCGAGCGTTCTCACGGCGGCCAAGGCGGGCACCGACTTCGGCTACGCGATGCTGCTGCCGATCTTCGCCCTCGTACCGATCCTCTACCTCGTCCAGGAGATGACGGCCCGGCTCGCGATCGGCACCGGGCTCGGCCACGCCGAGCTCATCCGCGAGCGCTTCGGGCTGCGCTGGGGCATGGTCTCGGTCACCTCGATGGTCGTCGTCGACCTGCTCGCCTACATCGCCGAGTTCGCCGGGATTGTCCTCGGCGCGAGCCTCATCGGCATCCCGGCCGGCCCGGCGGTCGTCGCCGCGCTCGCCCTTCACACGGTCATCGTGCTCTCCGGCAGCTACCGCCGGTTCGAGGTCGCAACCCTTGTGCTCTCGCTCGCCCTGTTCGCGTTCGTGGGGCTCGCGTTCGCGGCCGGACCGGACCCGGCCGCCCTGCTCGGCGGGTTCTCGCCAATCCAGCCGTTCGACCGGCCCGGCTATCTCGATCTCGTCGTGGCCACCGTGGGTGCGGTTGTCATGCCCTGGATGCTCTTCTACCAGCAGGCGGCGACGGTCGAGAAGCGGCTCGGACCCGAGGACCTCCGGGCCGCGAGATGGGAGACGTTCATCGGCGCGATCGGCAGCGAGGTGCTCATGGCCGCGATCGTCATCGCGGCAGCGGCGGCCGTCGGCACCGGCGTGGCCGGCGAGGCCGTCGCCGGCGGGCTCGCGCTGCCGGCGGGACTGGCCTCGCTCGCCCAGGGCGTCCCGGGTGTGCTCATCGCGATCGGGATGATCGGCGCCGGCCTGCTGGCCGCCGTGGTCATCTCGCTCTCGTCGGCCTGGGCCTGGTCGGAGCTGCTCCACTGGCCGCACAGCCTCAACCTCTCGATCCGCCGTGCCCCGGGCTTCTATATCCTCTATCTCGTCGAGGTCGTGCCGGCGGCGATCATCGCGCTCGTCGCGCAGAACCTCGTGTCGGTCGTCATCGACGCGATGATCCTCAATGTCCTCGTCCTTGTTATCCCGCTCACGTTCCTCGTGCGGCTGTCGGGCGATAAGACGCTGCTCGGACCGTTAGCCGCCTCACGCCGCTATTCGGCCGTCCTGTGGATCATGACCGCCGGGCTACTCGCGCTCGGGCTGACCAGCGTGATCGGGGTCGTCGACCGGTTGGTCTGAAGCGATCAGCAGCGACCGCCTCACCGAGTGCCACCAGGAAAACGGCGGGTCACCCCAGTCGCTCGAGGGCCGCGACCGCCCGCTCGAGGCGAGCCTTGGCCTCCTCCGCGATCGGCCTGATCGTCGGCTCCTCGACGAGACCGAGCACGGCCAGCGGATCCATCGCCTCGACGATCGTCTCCGGCCCGTCCTCGCGCAGGACGACGTTGCAGGGCAGGAGCGCGCCCACCGACGGGTCGGCCTCGAGGGCGCGATGGGCGAGGGGAGGGTTGCAGGCTCCCAGGATCAGGAACGGCGACCGCTCGATGCCGAGCCGCGCCTTCATCGTCGCCTGGACGTCGATCACGGTGAGGACGCCGAAGCCCTCAGCCGCCAGGGCGGCCTCGACGCGGGGCCGGACGCCGTCGATCGACCCGAAAAGACGGGTGCCGAACGTGTAGCGGGTGGTGGTGGTCATGTGTACCTCCGTTCTTCCTGGATGATTGGCTGGGCCTGATCTCGGGCGGTCGCCCCGGACAGGAGCCCCATCCGGCGACCGACGATCGCGTGGATCACGTCGCAAGCATCGACGATGGCGGGCTCCGCGAGCCGATAGCTGACGGTCGTGCCGACGCGATGGCCCTCGACGAGGCCGGCGTTGCGCAGCACGGCCAGGTGCTGGCTGGCGTTCGGGAGCGCGACCCCGATCGTGTCCGCCAGCTCACCCACGGTTCGCTGGCCTCCGCGAAGGGCGTCGATCAGCATGAGGCGCTTGGGGTCGGTCAGGACCTTGCACATCTCGGCGTGGAGTCGGTAGCGCTCAAGATCCGGCGTGTCGATGTCGGTCACCTGCTCGTTCGGTCGGCGCTGCCCGGGCAAGCGTGCCTGCTCCGGGTCGCATGAGGGAGTCTAGCCTGACTTGCGCGTTTGCGCAACCAGCGGAACAAGCCCGAGTAGGGACGCGCTCGCGATGGCGGATCAGCCTCGGTGGGGCTCGGTTTCGGCAGCGAGGGCTAGGTGATCCAGGGCCCGTCGAAGGTGGGCCCGGGCGCGGTGGAGCCGCTGTTTCACGGCGACCTCGCTGATCGCCAGCTCCCCCGCGGCTTCCCGGGTGGAGGCGCCCTGGATGTCACGCAGGACGAGCACGTCGCGGAGGCCGGCCGGCAGGGCAGCGACGGCCGCGCCGAGCTCGGCGAGCGTCTCGCGCCAGACGACGGCCGATTCGGCGTCGGTCGACGCGGCGGGATCCACCAGCTCGGCGGCACCCGGCTCGTCACCCGACAGCGGACGCCCGAGGCGGAGCTCACCCACGCCGGACCCGCGCGACAGGGCGAGCCGGCGCCGCTCCGCCATCGCCGCGGCGTTGAGGGCGATCCGGTCGAGCCAGGTCCGCAGCGACGCCTCGCCGCGAAACTCGCGGGCCGCCTGGCAGGCCCGGATCCAGGTCTCCTGGAGGAGGTCCTCGGCCTCGAAGCGGTCGCCCCGAAGGCGCAGCAGGATCCGCAGCATCCGTGCCGCGTGACGCTCGATCATCTCGCGGCAGGCGTTGGGATCGCCGGCCCTGAGCCGGTCCACAAGTGGATCCGCCCGCGTTGGGGGTCTGGCGGCGAGCGGCGCCAGGACGCGCGGGGAGGTCACCGGCACATTGTGCGACAGGTCTCGCCGTTTCGGGCCGAACGGCCTGTCACCTTTCGCCACGGGTCGCATCTAGCACGATATCCAGCGTGTGCGCCCGAAGCGCTCACCGGTGTCTATTCGGAGGTACCCGCCCGTGTTCTCGTTCCTGCGCCGCACCACGCCCGAGATCTCGGTCGACGAGCTCGACCGGCTCCTGCGCGACCGCGCCGCCCGTGTCCTGGACGTCCGCGAGGACTGGGAGTACCGGCGGGGCCACGTGCCGGGCGCGATCCACATTCCGCTCGGTCAGCTCCGCGGTCGCGTCGGCGAGTTGCCGCGGGGCCGGCGGATCGTCGTCATCTGCCAGTCCGGAAACCGAAGCCTGAGCGCCACCGACTACCTTCTCGCCCAGGGCTTCGACGGTGCGGCGTCCGTCGCTGGAGGCACGGGCGCGTGGGCCCGGTCTGGCCGCCGCCTGGAGGAGGGACCGGCCCGTGCTGCATGACGTGCTGCGTGAGCCACCCGAGCCGCGGGCGATCACCGCGGCCGGCCGGCCGCTGGTCGTGGACTTCCTCGCCCGGGGCCTCGGCGACCGTTCGTACCTCGTGCTGGCCGGCGACCGGGCGATCATGGTCGACCCCCAGCGTGACGTCGAGCCGTACCTCACTGCGGCCGAGGCGCACGGCGCGCGCCTGACCCACGTGCTCGAGACCCACGTCCACAACGACTATGTCTCGGGCGGTCTCGAGCTCGCCCGCCGGTCGGGCGCGGCCCTCGTCCTGCCCGACGGGAGCGGCGCGGGGTACGCGCATCGCGCGGCGCGCGACGGCGACCTGTTCGAGACCGGCGGTCTCCGGGTCCGTGCCATCCACACGCCTGGCCACACGCCCGAGCACACGAGCTACCTCGTGGAGCGTGACGATGGCGTGCCTGCGCTCCTGTTCAGCGGCGGCTCGCTCCTCGCCGGCTCGGCCGGCCGGACCGATCTGGCCGGTCCGGGGTGGACGGATCGCCTGACGTCCGCCCAGTTCGCGTCCGTCCGCCGCCTCGCGGCGCTGCCCGGTGACACCGCGCTCCACCCGACGCACGGGCCGGGCTCGTTCTGCACGGTGGCCGCCCAGCCCGGCGACGGGTTCGGGTCGATCGCTCGCGAACGGGAGGCCAACCCGGCGCTCCTCGACGCCGATCCGCTGGCGTTCGCCCGGCGCCAGCTCCGTGGCCTCCTCCGCTTTCCCGCGTACTACGCCCACATGGCGCCGCTCAACCGATCCGGCGCCCGGCCCCTCGGTGCGATCGTTGCCCCGCCCGACCTCGAGCCGGCCCAGCTCGAGTCGCTCGCGGCGGCGGGGATCCCGGTCGTCGACGGACGGCCACGCGCGGCGTTCGCCGAGGCGCACGTCCCGGGTGCCCTCGGCGTGGAACTTGACGATGCGTTCGCGAGCTATGTCGGTTGGCTGCTTCCGTTCGACAACCCGCTCGCGCTCGTGCTCGATCGAGGCCAGGACGCGCGCGAAGCCGTCCGGCAGCTCGCCCGGATCGGGTTCGATCGGGTCCGCGGGGCGCTGCGCGGCCTGGATGGCTGGGCTGGCGAGCGGCGACCGCTTGCCTCGATCGGCCGGGCGTCGGTGCCGGAGCTTCGGCGCGCGCTCGAGGGGGTGCGTCCGCCGCTCGTGCTCGATGTCCGGCAGCCGACCGAATGGGAGGACGGCGTGATCCCTGGTTCGGTGCTCCGGTTCGTCGCAGACCTGGGCGAGCCAGCGACCTGGCTACCGACGGATCGGCCCGTCTGGGTGATCTGCCGGAGCGGGCACCGGGCGGCGATCGGGGCGAGCATTCTCGCGGCCGCCGGGTTCGACGCGACGACAGTCGATGGCGGCGGGGTTGCGGACTTCCTGCGCATGGAGTGACGACGACGCGGGCCGATCGACGAGTACACCGCGCCCGCGCGAGCGCTCGGGTCGAGCCGGCGCCCTGACCTGACTTCGGACCTTGGATCTGGGGCAAACCCTCGACTCCCGCGCGTCTACATCTTGGCCAGCCCCGCGAGTGCCGGTCCGCCTCTACCTTGGGCACTGAGGCACGCGGGGCAGCCGTGGCGGTGGTATCGTTTCAGAGATGAATGAACCAATGTCGCCCACGAGTGGCCGCCCATGAGGCATGCCGTCGACAAGGCGTGGCTCCACCCGGACCGAGTAGCATCCGTCGCCGAGCGGTCGCTAACGCCGCCGGAAGCGGACACGCTGGCTTCGGCGGTCGCCCTGCTCGTCGATCCCACGCGCCTGCGGATGCTCCATGCACTCGCCCGGGCTGACGAGCTGTGCGTCTTCGATCTCGGCCTCCTCCTGGACCTCAAGCAGTCGACCGTCAGTCGTCAGCTCCGTCTGCTCCGAGAGCGAGGCATCGTCACTCGACGGAAGGACGGGCGACTGACCTTCTACCGACTCGCGGAACACTCTCTGCGCAGGTTTCTTCGCGCCTTTGACGATCGCTTGCGCTCGACAGCGATCGACTTCGAAGCCTCACCCTGGTCGGTGCTCTGTCCGGACGTGAGAGGCTCGGCCTCAGGAGCCTGACGACCTGAGCGCTGTGGCCATGGGGGGCCCACAGCCGAAGTTCGAGTTCTTGGGCTCTATGTTCGACCGCCCATCGCGACATGCCCGACTCCGCGTGTCAGGGCGGAGAAGGCGGAACGATCTGGCCCAGGAGAGGCGGCCGAGATGACGCGACCGCGGGGAGGGCAAGCAGCCGGCGCGCGTGTCACTCGCCGAAGTCGAGCAGGTCCCCGAGGAACCCGCCCCGACGGCGTGGCTGGCCACGCCGACTCTGGCTGTGGCCACCGACCCTGTCGTCCCAATCAACGCGATCGTCGCCAGGGTCTCGGACGTACTTTCAGCCGATCGCGAACCGATCGGCCAGCATTGCGGACCGCTGCCCTCGTGGATTCGGCTTGCGCCGGCTGGCCCAGCCGGGCGGCGGCGTCACTGTGACGACGGCAGAGTGGGCGGGTCGCGCCAGACTGGTAGCGCGACGAGCATGAGGATTGCGATCGAGATGGCGATGTCACCGACGTTGAACGTCGGCCATCGAAGGTTGCCGAGGCCCATGTCCACGTAGTCGAGGACGGCTCCGCGCATCAGGCGCTCGATGAGGTTGGCGAGCGCCCCGCCCAGGAGCAGCCCGAGGCCGAGTTCCACGGGCCTATCCGCTCGGTAGCGGCGAGCGAATGCGACAATCGCGACCATCGCGCCGATGGCGAGGACGATCGGCAGCGGACCGGTTCCCTGCAGGAGGCCGAAGGCGATCCCGTCGTTGGTCGACGGCGCGAGCCGAAGGGCGGCGCCCAGGAGATCGCGCGGCGCGTCCATGGTGCGAACACCGGCGTCGACCAGCTGATCGGCGAGGGTCGCCACCAGAACGGCGGCGACGAAGGCGGCGGATACGAAACCCCGGCCCCCGGCGCGCTCGGCGGTCGGTTCGGCGGTCATGCGTCACCACCAGGCGCGAGCCGACTGCTTTGGCTCGAGCCGGCGCCGCCCGGCGCCGGGGCCACTCCGGCAGGCGCATCTGCCCAAACCGATCGATCGGTCGGCCCGACCGCTGTCCCGACTCCGATCACGAAATCGCCGAAGAAGCGCTCGACGACCCGGCCGTCGACCGTGATTCCGTGCCGCTCGAGTTCCGCCACGAACTGGCCCGCGCTGAACCGATCCCGGGTGGGATGGTCGAGGAACGTCCGGTACGACCAGCGCTCGAGAGCGTGGCTCGTGACCTCCTCGAAGAAGAACCGACCATCGGGCCTGAGGACTCGCCGGACCTCGCCCACCGCCGCGCGCCAATTGGGCACGTGATGGATGATCCCGAAGTCGAAGGCCGCATCGAACGACGCCTCGGGGGCCGGAATGGATGTCGCGCTGGCCACGAGCAGCGTCACGCGATGAGGCCCGTAGCGCGCCAGCCGTCGGCGGGCGAGGGCGACCATCGCCGGGTCGAGGTCGAACGCCGTGACGTGGCCGGCGCCGAGCCGCCGGAGCAGGATCTCGACCCCAACACCCCGGCCGCAGCCGACTTCGAGCACCCGCAGTCCGTCGACCCGCCCGCCGAGCCGCTCGAGCAGCGGCGCCTCGTAGCGCCACTGGAGCAGCTCGCGGAGCGGGTTGTTGATGAGCGCCTTCAGATCG
>JAKAHU010000218.1 GCA_021825385.1 Chloroflexota bacterium
CCTCGGCCGCGTCCGGCCCGACCACCGACCAACCGACCACCGACCAACCGACCACCGACCACCCCACCACCGACCGCTAGGAGCGCGACCACCCATGGGCAAGATCATCGGCATCGATCTCGGGACCACGAACTCCGTCGTGGCCGTCATGGAGGGCGGCGAGCCGACCGTCATCCCCTCGGCGGAGGGCGGGCGGACGGTCCCCTCGGTCGTCGCCTTCACGAAAACCGGGGAGCGGCTCGTCGGCCAGCTGGCCAAGCGCCAGGCGGTCACCAACCCGGCCAACACGGTCTACTCGATCAAGCGCTTCATGGGCCGCCGCTGGGACGACCCGGAGGTTCAGCGCTCGAAGAACCTCGTTCCGTACAAGGTCGAGAAGGATCCCAAGAGCGATGGGGTCCTGGTCAGGCTGGGCGACGGGCGGACGTACACCCCGCCCGAGATCAGCGCGATGATCCTCCAGAAGCTGAAGACGGACGCCGAGGCCTACCTGGGCGAGAAGATCACCGAGGCGGTGATCACCGTCCCCGCCTACTTCGACGACACCCAGCGCCAGGCCACCAAGGACGCCGGGCGGATCGCCGGGCTCGAGGTGAAGCGGATCATCAACGAGCCGACCGCTTCGTCGCTGGCCTACGGCCTGGACCGGAAAAAGGACGAGAAGATCGCCGTCTACGATCTCGGCGGGGGCACGTTCGACATCTCGATCCTCGAGCTCGGTGACGGCGTGTTCGAGGTGAAGTCGACCAACGGCGACACCCACCTCGGCGGCGACGACTTCGACCAGCGGGTGATCGACTGGCTGCTGGCCGAGTTCAAGAAGGACCAGGGGATCGACTTGTCGAAGGATCCCCAGGCGATGCAGCGCCTGAAGGAGGCCGCCGAGAAGGCGAAGATCGAGCTCAGCTCGACCACCCAGACCGAGATCAACCTGCCCTACATCACGGCCGACCAGACCGGGCCCAAGCACCTCGTGATGACCCTCACCCGGGCCAAGCTCGAGGCCCTCGTGGCCGACCTGATCGAGAAGACGAAGGGTCCCGTCCGCCAGGCGCTCAAGGACGCTGGGCTCAGCCCGCGCGACATCGACGAGGTGATCCTCGTCGGAGGCCAGACGCGGATGCCGGCCGTCGTCGAGGCGGTCAAGGAGATGTTCGAGGGCAAGGAGCCGCACAAGGGGGTCAACCCCGACGAGGTGGTGGCGATCGGGGCGGCGATCCAGGCCGGCGTGCTGAGCGGCGAGGTGAAGGACGTCCTGCTGCTCGACGTGACCCCGCTCTCGCTGGGGATCGAGACTCTCGGCGGGGTGATGACCAAGCTGATCGAGCGGAACACGACGATCCCGACCTCGAAGTCGCAGATCTTCTCGACCGCCTCGGACAACCAGACCCAGGTCGAGATCCACGTCCTCCAGGGCGAGCGCGAGTTCGCGGCCGACAACAAGACGCTCGGGCGGTTCATCCTCGACGGGATCCCGCCCGCCCCGCGCGGCATCCCCCAGATCGAGGTGACGTTCGACATCGACGCCAACGGCATCCTCGACGTCAAGGCCAAGGACCGGGCAACCGGCAAGGAGCAGCAGGTCCGGATCACGGCCAGCTCGATGCTCTCCAAGGAGGACGTCGACAAGATGGTCCGTGAGGCACAGGAGCACGCCGAGGAGGACCGCCGTCGGCGCGAGGAGGTCGAGACCCGCAACCAGGCCGAGGCGCTCACGTTCCAGGCCGAGCGGACGCTCAAGGACCTCGGCGACAAGGTCTCGGCCGAGGACCGGGCCGAGACCGAGCGCCGGATCGAGTCGCTCCGCGAGGCGCTCAAGGGCGCCGACATCGAGGCCGTGAAGAACGGCGCGACCGCCCTGGCCGAGGTGCTCCAGCGGGTCTCGACCGCGGCCTACCAGGCCGCCGCGGCCGCGGCGGCCGGTGGCGGTGACGGCGCCGCTCCGGGCGGCGAGGCCGGGACCGGTGCCGCGCCGGAGGGCGAGGAGACGGTCGAGGGCGAGTTCAAGGAGGTCTGATCGCCCGGCCGGCGCGGCCGGCGCGGCAGCGTCCGGGAGCCCGATGCGCAGCATCCGGGAGCCCGATGCGGCTGCCGGGTGCCTGTCCGGGCGGCCGCCGGGGGGCTGGGTGCGAGGTTCTGACAGATGCACCCCAGGCGAGCGCTCGGCAGCACCCCTCTGCGAGGTTCTGACAGATGCACGCCAGACGAGCGCTCGGCAGCACCCCTCGGCGAGGTTCTGACGGATGCACCCCAGACGAGCGCTCGGCAGCACCCGTCGGCGAGGTTCTGACGGATGCACGCCTGACGAGCGCTCGGCAGTGAGGTGCGGCCAGATGCTCGCCAGCTGATCACCTGTCAGGTTCTCGGGAACGTACGCCTTCTGCTCGTGCTTGAGGAAGCGTTCCCTGCCGCCGTTCGCCTGAGACCCGGTGACGAGCGCTCGCCTGGGGTGCAGATGACAGAAACAGCAGCCCCGAGAAGGGGCCGCCAGCCCCTCCCGGAGTCGGGTCGCGGAGCCACCGCCGGACGGCCCAGCCCCGAGCCGGAAACGCGCCTGCAAACGTCGCCCCGTGGGCCGCGACCCGTCGGCGGGCCGTCCGGTCGTCGGGTGCGACGAGCAGTCGGCCCACGCGGGCCGCTCGCCAACCTCGTGACCGCGCGATCTCGGCCGCCAGCCGTGTCTTCCGGTCGAGGGTGACGAGAGTCGCCTGGACGTCCGGGACAACCGACTTCACCTCGACCACAAGAAGTGTGGCCGAGGCCTGGTGAAACGCAAGGACGTCGATCGAGCCGCGTTCGCCACGGATCGAGAACGAGACCTCCGTCGCGGGTTCCCAGCCGAGCGCGGCCAGCTCGCGGACGACGACCTCGACGAGCGCCGCGTGGTCCTGGTCGAGCAGGCGGTCGAGGGCCTCGCCGCCCCAGAGCAGTCGCCAGTCGAGCCGGGCCCCGAGGGCTTCGACCAGTCGCTCGAGCGTCCGGATCGTGAGCCGATCGGCGCGTCCCCGCTCGACCCGCCAGACCGCCGCCCGCGACACCCGAACCCGGACGGCGAGGTCCTCCTGGCGCCAGCCTCGCCGCCTGCGCAACGCCCGGACCGCGAGCCCAAACCGGATGACGTCCATGAGGGCGAAACATGGACGCCGGCGCTTCACCGGCACTCAACTGCGATCGGCCGGGCGATCGGCGGGGCGATCGCGCGGGCGATTGGCGGGCGATCGGCCGGGCGATCGGCGGGGCGATCGGCGGGCGATCGGCGGGGCGATGGGCGGATGGCTCCGCGGTGAGACCGCCCGCCGCCATCACGTGTCCGGGACGGATCGGTCAGGCGGCAAGGCCGGGACGGTCAGCCAGCCCTCACGGAGGGCGAGGATCGCCAGCTCGGTCCGGTTGGCGACGGCGTATCGGTCGAACAGCCGGCGCAGGTGGCTCTCGACGCTCTTGAGACCGATGCCAAGTTCGGCGGCGATCGAGGCGTTCGACTGTCCGGCCGTGATGAGCCGGATCAGCTGGAGCTCCCTGCCGGTCGGCGGTCGAAGCGCGGACCTGACGGCCCGCTGGTGGTGGTGATCGAACACGGTCCCACCGGCGGCCACGGTTCGGATCGCCGAGAGGATGTCGGCGACGGAGGCCGTCTTGAGCAGGTAGCCCGTGGCGCCCAACTCCTCGGCCCGCCTGTGGAACGCCGCGTAGTCGTACGAGCTGAAGAGGATGATCGCGGGCCGATCCTCCCCGGTTCGCTCCGCCAGCAGCTCGAACCCTTGCCCGTCGGGCAGGGCGATGTCGCAGAGGACGACATCCGGCTGGGCCGTTGCGACGAGCCCCCGGGCCCCCGCCAGGTCGCCGACGACACCGACGATCTCGATCTCGGGCCCGGCCGCCAGGATCTCCGCCAACCCGTGTGCCGTCGCCGGGTGGTCGTCGACGATCGCGACCCGGATCAGGCCGGCCATCGCAGCTCCGCGGTCGTGCCGCCGTCCGGTCGGCGCCAGATCCGAAACGAACCGCTGATCGCGCCGGCCCGAGCTCGCATGTCGGCCAGGCCGAGCCGGCCGGCCTGGAGCGCACGTCGCTCGGCGTCGGCGCTGATCCCGGCCCCGTCGTCGCTCACCTGGAGTGCGAGCCGGTCTCCGGCGATCTCGATCCCGAGCTCGATCCGGGTCGGCCGGCCGTGGACGAGGGCGTTGTCGATCGCCTGCTGGGCGATCCGGTAGGCCGCGAGCTCGACCTCGCGGGGTGCCCGGGCGATGTCGTCGCCGCGGACCTCGATCTCGACCGTCACGTTCGTCCGCTCCTCGATCCGCTCGGCCAGCCACTCGAGCGCGGGGAGGAGGCCGAGCTCGTCGAGAACCGAGAGGCGCCGCTCGCTCATCAGCTCGCGGAGCTCGTCGGCGACGGCGCGCAGGCGGGCGACTGCCTCGGTCGGGTCGAGACCGGCGTCCACCGAGCGGATGACCGCGGCGAGGTCGGGCAGGACCTCGGCATGGAGGTCGGCCGCGAGCGAGGTCCGCTCGATCTCGATCGCCCGGAGCCGGCTGTGCGCGCGGCCGGGGATGAGCTCGTCGATCGTGGCGGCTATGAGGGCCGCCCTGCTGAGGTGTCCCGCGCCCGTGCGGGTCAGGCGAGCGCCCGCACGCCAGGCTGCCTCGCGGACGACGCCGGCGGTCCCGAGGCCGAGGAGCGAGACGGCGAGGGCGGCCGAGAGCTGGCGGGGGATGGCCCACGAATCGAACCGGAGCTGGTAGGCGAGAAGCCAGCCGGTGGCGACCGCGAGGACGGCCAGCGCGACCACGAGCGGGACGCTCGGATGGAGGCGGCGGGTGCGTTCGGCCGCATACAGGGCCGCGACTGCCGGCGGAGCGATCGCCAGGAGGAATGCAAGCGGTGCGGGCACAACGTCCGATGCGACGGCGAGGACCACGAGCGGTGGAACGGCCAGCAGCCACGAGGCGAGCGTCGGAGCGAGCCGCCAGGCGACCACGGCGAGCAGCAGGGCCGTCATGCCCACGAAGAACGCGCCCGGATCGGGTCCGATCGGATGGCGAGGGACGTCGATCGTCATGACGCCGTCCGTCACGAACAGGCCGGTCCAGCCGCGGCCTGGCTCGGAGCCGGGTGCCACGAAGCCTCCAACGGTCATCCCCGGACGGACCCCGGAGAGCCAGGCGAACTCCCCCACGGGCACGTCGGCGACGACCCACTCGCCGGACGTTTCCTGTTCCAGCGCCAGCTCGACGGGTGGGACGGAGATGAACGTGAGCCAGCCGAGGACGAGCAGGGTTCCGGTCGCCACCGCGAACGCGGCCACAGCGGACCGCGAGAGGGTCGCGATCCGTGGCACGCGCCAGCGCCCGAGCGGACGGCCGGACGCCGTGCTGACCTCGGTCATGATCGCCTGACCCCCTTGCCGCTCATGCCAGCCGGACGGGCTCGCCCAACGTTTGCCCGGGATGCTCGCTCGTTGCGGGTTTTCCCGCAACACCGATTGCGGGAAATCATCCTCGACGCGCCGGGTCTCCGCGCTCATGCTGCCGGCGAGGCGGCGAGCGCGAGATCGCCGGTCGCCATCCGGAGCGCCCGGTCGCTCGGCTGGGGGGCCGCCTCGTTCTCGCTCGACATTCGACCAGGCGTCCCATCGGAGGTGGGCATGGACGGCCGACGGTTCGTGGGCCGAATCCATACGTCGGGCATCGGGCTCGTCCTCGCGCTCGTCTCCGTGTCGTCCGCGCAGGCCGCCTCGACGCCGGCACCACCGGCGATCCAGGCGGAGGTGAGCGGGCGTCCGATCCCGCTCAGCGATGTCTCCCGCTTCCACTGCCACGACCTCGCCTATCCGCTGATCCGCTGCTTCCTGGCGCCCGTTGAGCGCGACGCCGACGAAGCGGCGGTGGCGATGGCCATGTCGCCCGGCGGATCAGCTCCGTTCGGTGCGGCCGCCAGCGCCATCTCACCCTACGTGCGCTGGTATCTCGACGCGAACAACGGGGGTGCGTCGTTCGATGCGTCCGTCGCGTACGCCGACCTTGGCGTGATCGGCTGGAACGACAAGATCAGCGCAACCGGA
>JAKAHU010000219.1 GCA_021825385.1 Chloroflexota bacterium
GTCGGGCTGTCGCCCGGGTAGGCGGGCCAGGCGTCGGATCCCGTCCAGCCGCCGAGGTTCCCGCCGCCGCTCCACGCGAACTGGCCGCCGATGTCGCCGCCGCCGGCGAGGGGGTCGGGCTCCGCCGGCGCGGCCTCGGCGGTGGGCGAGGGCGGCGGGGCGCCGTCGCCGCGGAGCGTCCGGGCGAGGAGGAATCCGGCGCCCGCGGCCGACGGGTAGACCCAGAGGGGGAGCCGCATCATCGCCCTATCCCCAGAGCGGGTCGGCGGGCGGCGCCTGGGGGAGCGTCCCGGCCGGCCCGGGAGCGGCCCCGCCGGGGGCCATCGGAACCGCCGCAGGCCCCGCGCCGGCGGACGTGCGCGCCGGCGTCGCCCGGGTCCCGAGGAAGGGGAGGGCGGGGAGCGAGCCCGAGCCGAGGAACCAGCCGGCCATGACGGCGACGCCGATCGCGACCGCCGGATTGCGCTCGGCGAGCCGGACGAGGGAGCGAAGGTTCATGGGTCACTCCTCCTCGAGGATGTCGACGAGGTCGCGGCCGGTGGCGTCGTAGCCGGCCTGGACGTCCCGCGGGAGCGGCGTCGTCGCCGTCGGCGGGTTGAGGGTCGGCGGCAGGGCCAGCGGCTGGCGGGCCCGCTGGTCGACGCCCCACGGCTCGCGGACGAGCCAGACCGGGCCGCTGTAGTAGGCGGGGGGATCGTTCGCGTCGAACCAGGAGGGCCCGAGGGTCCCGCCCCAGGCGGCCTGGTCGAACGGCGCCGCCGTCTCCTGGTCGTCGGCCCAGTCGGCCTCCGATCCGCTGCGCCCCGAGAGGCCGCCGCGGAGGCGGCCGCCAGCCTGCCAGGTCGAGAGGCTCGCCTGGTCGGGGAGGCGCGGGGCGGCGGGGTTCGGGCGGAGCCGGTCGGCGATCGGCTGGACCGGGCTCAGGCCGACGATCCCGAGGAGCGCGGCGAGGAGGCTCACCGCAGGACGCCCTTCGGGTCGCGGCCCTGGAGGATGACGAGGCCCTCGTTCCAGCTGCCGGCGAGGGCCTTCACGATGGAGTTGACCTGGCTCGCCCTCGTCACGATCAGGTAGACGGCGACGAGGCCGAGCATCGTCATGAGGATCTGCTGCGGGTCGACGCCGAAGAGCCGGCTGATCACGGGATCACCTCCTGGTGTAGAGGCCGCCGAGGCCGCCGACGGCCCGGCCGGCGAGGGAGCGGACCTTGTCGGGATGCGAGATGGCGAGGTAGAGGCCGACGAGGACGAGGACCGCCTGGACGAGCCCCGGGGCGAAGCGATTGATCGCCACGAGGACGGCCAGGAAGGCGAGGAGCTGGAGGATCGGCGGCGGGCCCGTCATCGGCGCAGGAACCCCGGGCTCCCGCCGGTCAGGCCGGCGAGGTAGGCGGCGTAGTTGCGGCGGATCGTCGCGTTGACGTCGTCGGTGTTCGGCGTGTGCCCGGTGGCCCGGGCTCGATCGATGACGCCCTGGCGGTAGCGGGCGTCGTACTGGGCGAGCGTCAGCGGCCCGCCGGCCGCCGCCGGCCGGTCGGCCGCCGTGCCGGTGCCCAGTCCCTGGGCGCTTCCCGCGGCCGAGCCCGCAGACGCGCCGGACGTGCCGGTGAGCTAGCCGAGGGCGCGGTCGAGGTTCCCGGTCATGAAGAGGCTGAGGGCGATGACGCCGAGGAGGAGGAGGAGGAGGCCGCTCGTCGACGAGTCGCGGGCGGGAGCTCCGCCGGCGAGCACGGTGACGCCGCCGGCGACCTGGCCGGCGGCGGACCGTACCGCGCGAGGAGCCCGGGGCATCCGCTCACCCGCCCGGAGCCGGCGGCGGGGTCGCCCCGGGGGCCGCCGCCGCCGGGGCGCCCATCGCGTCGAGCCGCATGTGGGCGGCGGCCGCGATCTTCGCGGCCCCGTTCGTCGTCGCCCGCTGGCCGAGGATGACGCCGAGGACGAACGTCGCGGCGGAATCGAGGGTCGAGGTGTCGGTGACGATCGTCGGCAGGAGGTGGGCGAGGAGCCAGGCCGTGATGACCGCGGCGGAGGCGATCGCGGCGACGATGTCACCGTACTTGCCGAGGGGAGAGGGGCTCGCGCTCATCGGGTCGCTCCCACTCATCCGCGCATCACCCAGGCCAGGACGGCGAGGGCGCCGAAGAGGAGCACGAGCCAGCCGGCGGGCGTCGAGAGGAGGCCGCTCTCGGCCTGGGCGATGTTGGACATGCGCTCGCCGGCGAGGGCGGCCTGCTCGGCGAAGATCGGCAGGGTCCGCTCCTGGGTGGAGGGGATCCCGGCCTGGGCGTGGGTCGGGTAGAGGTCGGCCGTCGACATCGTGCCGGGGGGATAGAGGACCCCGGGGAGGGGCCCGCTGCTGGCCATCGCGTCACCTCGCTCGAGGGGATGGACTCCCGGGTGACCCGCCCAGGGAGGAAACCCACGGGCCACCCGGGAGATGGAGGGCGCCTAGGCGGACCCGGCCGCGACGCCGCTGAGCTTGATGAGCTGCTCCACGAACGTCCGGATGTCGCTCGTCCCGGCGATCGTCGCCCCGGCGAGCGTCAGGCGGCTCGTGATCTCGTTTAGGTTGAGGGTGTTCACGGCGTCCCGGAGCGTCCCCGTGTTGAAGAGGTCGTGGACGTAGAGGCCGTCGGGGAGGTCGCGGATCATCCGCTTCCGCTGGAGGACGGCGAGGGCCTGGCGGGTGATCCGGTAGGGGACCTCGTTCTGGTTGAAGCGGAGCTCGAGGGCCGACACGTTCGTGCCGTCCGCGGCTCCGTTCGTGTAGACGTCGTGGATGATCCGGAGCGCGGTGTTCCCGCGGGGGATCACGACGTCCTGGTCGCCGTTCGCGGCGATGACCTGGGGCCCGAACTCGGACCACGTGTGGATCCGGTCGAGCGGCGGGTAGTCGGCGCGGCTGCCCGGGACCGTGAAGAACTCGATGATCGGGGTGACCGTCGCCGCCATCGTCGGGGCGGCGTTGCCGGTCGTCACGAGGGGGATCGTCCGGGACGCCGCGGCCGTGCTGTAGAACGTCGCTCCGAACGTCACCTCGAGGCTGAGCTCCGTGTCGGGGGCCGCCGCGAGGAGGAGCCCGACGGGAGTCCGCCAGTCGTCCGAGAGGGCCAGGGGAATCTCGAGGGCGAAGCGCCAGGCCGCGGCGTCCGTGATCCCGGCGGCGAAGTTCGCGGCCGAGAACGCCGTCGCGGCGGGGCCCGGGACCGTCGCGCCGTCAGGGATGACCGGCCGGCCGCCGTAGCCGCCGAAGCCCGCCTGGGCCGAGAAGAGGCTGGCGATCATCGCCCCCCAGCCGGACATGTCGAAGAGCGCCGTGTTGCCGTTCGCGACGAGGCGGATCCGGCTGATGATCGAGAACGGCGCCTCGAGGCCGAGCGACGCGATCGTGCCCGTCCCGAGGTTCGCCGTGAGGGTCCCCGCGAAGAGGACGAGGATCCTCTTGAGGAACCCGACCTTCGGGATCCGCGAGTAGCCGGTCTGGCCGAGCGTGTAGGCGATGACGGGGGCCGCCAGGAAGTTCTGGCGGGTGGCCTGCAGGAAACCCATGGAGCTCGTCTCCTTCGCTGATCTGTCCAGGCTGGAGAGGAGCCGGGCGCGCTCGGGGCAGCGGGGGCGACCGGCGGCGGGTAGGGGGGCCGGGATCGTCTAGATCCCGGCCACGACGTCGCTGAGACCGCGCACCGGGAACATCCGGAGGCCCGCTTTCAGGGCCCAGATCCCGGCCACCGCGAGGAGGGTGACGACGACGAGGTTGCCGATCGTCGGTCTGACCATGTGCCTACGTGCCTCCGGCGTCTGGTGACGGCGCCGGGGCAGCGGGCGCGGCCGTCGGGGTTCGGAGCGGGGGGCAGTGGACTGCCGACCCGCGCGTTGCCGGGCCAACGTACCAGAACGCGTACGGCCGGCGGGGCCGCTCGGCGAGATCGTCGCCGCCGATCGCCGCCACCTTTTCCCGATCGCTCGCGACGGCCAGATCGAACACGAACAAATGCTCGGCCTCGCTCAGGAGGATGTTGTGGATCCCCCGCGGCCGCTGGGTCAGGCTCACCGTCGAGACGAGGAGCTCGCGGCCCTGGGTGAGGGCCCGGCGGTAGGCGGGCAGGATGACCGAGGGGGTCGCGTAGTCCATCGCCTCGTCGACGAGGATCCTCGTGCGGCCCCAGCGGAGCACGCGGCGGAACACCTCGTCGACGTCGTCATGGCTGTTGCTCTCGGGATCGGGCCGGTAGATCACCCGGGTCGCGCGTTGCGGCCAGAGCTCGGCGAACGCCCGCGACGTCCCGACGGCGAGCTGCGCCCGGGGGAGCTCGAACCGCCACTTCGGATCGATGACGACGAGGTTCCGGTCGCCGCCGACGAGGAGGCGGGCGAGGGTCGTCTTCCCCGAGCCCGTCCGGCCGACGATCGTCACCCGCTCGCTCGGGGCGATGACGAATGCCACGGTCGGGCCTAGCCGGCGGCGGGCGGGCGGCGGCGATCGCGGGAGCGGCAGAACGGGCAGCGGCGCGGGGGTCGCCCCCGCCGTCGCGGGAGGACGAAGAGCTGGCCGCAGGCACAGCGGGCGTAGCCGCGGTGGCAGCGAGGGCGGTCCGGCCGGGGAGCCGCCGCGGAGGCGATCGCGTCGACCTCGGCGGCGCGTCGATAGCCGGGGACGCTCATGACTCGACCCCGCGGATCGCGAGCCGGACGATGTCGAGGCCCTGGGCCTCGAGGACCTCGCGGGGCGGCTCGAGCACGATCACCGCGCCGCAGCTCGAGCACCGGTGGCGGGGGCGGAGGACCCGGGGGAGGGCGGGGAGGAGGCCGAGCATCCGACAGCGGAGGCAGACGATGAGCGTCGCCCAGGCGGGCCGCAGCTGGTAGACGGCGAGGCCGGTGCCGTCCCGAACGATCTCGACGCCTGCCGTGGCCCCCCAGGCCTCGCCGGCCGCCCGGTCGAGGCGACGGCGGAGCTCGCCGTCCATCAGCCGGCCGCCATCGTCAGGGGCACGGCCATGAGGTTGCCGCCAGCGTCGAACGCGAGGGCGTGGCGGGGGAGCGGCTCGCCGGGCGCCTGCCCGAGGAGCGACTCGAGCGCCAGGGCCGACGCGCCCATCCAGATCTCGAGGGAGGCCGGGTCGAGCTCAGAGAGCTGCGTCATCAGGAGACGCTGGAGCGTCGGGAGGGCCGCCCGGGCCGCCCGCATCGCCAGACGCTCCTGGAGGCCGAGCCCCGAGGACGAATCCGTTGAGGGATCCGAGGCCGCCGGCTCCAGGAGGCGCGCCACCAGGTGGCCGGCGAGGCGCGTGATCGTCTCGCGGAGGTAGGCGGCCCGGGCGGGATCCATCGGCGGCAGGCTCACCGTCTCGTCGGACTGCATGGCGGTGGTCCTCCTCGAGGCGCGTGCTGAGGATGAGGGCGAGGCTGCCGCCGATGACGACCCAGTCGCCGCCGGCGGCGAGACCTCGGGCGATGACGGCGTGCTCGCCGAGCTTGCGGGCGAGCGGCTCGGCGAGCATCGCCGCCTCGTCGTCGCGGAGCCGCCAGTGAGGGCCCCGGCGGAGCGCGGCGAACGCGAACGGGAAGCGGATGAGCGTTTCGACCTGAGCCTGGCTCAGGACGGCGGCCGGGATCCCGAGCTCGTCCGACTCGGAGATCCCCGCCGTCCCGCCGATGCCGTCGCCGCCGGCCTCGATCGGAGGGAGATCCGGGACGACGAAGAGAGGCGCTAGCGGTCGCCCCTCGAGGTCAGGGCCGCGGCGATGGCCCGGAAGAGCTCGAGGGGCGTCATCAAGAGGGTTCGTGGGCCCTCCGGAGAGCCCAGGCCCAGGCGTCGGCGGCGGATCGTCCGCCGACGCCTGGCGCCGGCGACCCTCCCGGAGACGAGCGCGCCGGGCCTCCTGCTCCTCGGGCGGGAGGGCCGCCCAGGCCTCCTTCGCGCGCGCGGAGAGATGCGCCCGGTGCTCCTCCGACAGCCTCATCCGGCCATCGGCGGTGGTGCCGCGGACGGTCGTGTCCCCGGGCGACATCGTCAGTCCTCGTCCTCGACGACGACCGGAGCGGTGGGGTTGTCCTCGAGGCGC
>JAKAHU010000220.1 GCA_021825385.1 Chloroflexota bacterium
GCGACCGCCGGGCGAACGACCTCGGCCAGGTAGCGTGGCGAGGCGAGCGGGTGGCCGATCAGTCCGTCGGCGGTCGTCCCGGCGGTGAACGACATCAGCGGCCCGACCGCGGCGAACAGGATTGGCCCGTCCCGGGCGTCGGGACGGGCCGGGCCGTGGAAGGCAGGCATCGTGATCCGGTAGAAGCGGCCCTCGTGGATGGTCGGCTCACCACGGCCGGCCGCCCAGACGACCCGGATCGCGGCCGCGTACTCGGCCAGCTTCTCGGCCGGGTGCTCGAACGGGACCGAGAAGCGCGCCTCGACGACGCGCTTGACCTGGGTTCCCAGCCCGAGCAGGAAGCGGCCGCCGGACAGCTCGTCGAGGTCGCGCGCCTCGAGGGCGGTGATCGTGGGCGAGCGCGGGAAGGCGAGCGCGACCGCCGTCCCAACCCGGATCGACGAGGTCGCGGCCGCGACCGCCGCCGCCTGGACGAAGGCCGAGCGCTCGAGCTCGGCCACCCAGACCGATTCGAACCCCGCCAGCTCGGCCCTCCGGGCAAGCTCGGCGGCCTCGGCGAGCGAGCCGCCCAGACCGATCCCGAGCGCCGGATCGGCCGGGTCGGTGGTCATGGCGGTTCAGAACGTGGCCGGCAGGCCGGCGCTCCGGGGGTCGGTGGCGGCGGCCAGCGTGCCGCCTTCGGCCGGGCCGCCGTCGACGAGCTCGATCGCGTGGCAGTGGCCGAGCTCTCCGCTGAACGGCGGCGTCCGGGTGAGCGGGTGGCCCATCGCTTCGAGCGCCTCGAGGACGCCCGGTCGGAAGCGCGGCTCGGCGCGCACGGCGAGCGGGGGCTCGAAGTGGTCCTCGGGCTCCACGAACCAGCGTGGCGCCGCGACGCCGGTCGCCACGTCGACCCCACCGTCGACCAGGGCCGAGACGAGCTGGGCGTGGATCTGAGGCTGGGCGTCGCCACCCATCGAGCCGGCGATGACCCAGGGTCGGCCCTGGCGCAGGAGCATGCCCGGCATCAGCGTGTGCAGGGTCCGCTTGCGCGGCTCGAGGACGTTCGGGTGATCGGGCTCGAGGCTGAAGTAGCTGCCCCGGTTCTGGTACGCGATCCCGGTCGCGGGGTCCACGACACCCGATCCGAAGCCCATGTAGTTGGACTCGATCAGGCTGACGGCCATGCCCTCGCGGTCGACCGCGGCCAGGTAGATCGTGCCGCCGCCCCGGGGCTGGCGCGAGGCCGGGGGGAGCGCGGCCCGGGTGGGGTCGATCCGCCGGGCGAGCTCGCCGATCTGCTCCGGGTCGAGCAGCCGCTCGACCGGAACCGGGCGGAATTCGGGATCCGTGACGAACGCGTCGCGGTCGGCCATGGCCAGCTTCGAGGCCTCGATCCCGAGGTGGATCCAGGTGGCGTCCGCACCCCGGCCACCGGCGAAGGTTGCCGGGGGCGGCGGTTCGAACCGCTCGAGCAGGGACAGGATCTCGAGGGCCGCCAGCCCCTGGCTGTTCGGCGGGTGGGTCGTCACCCGGACCCCCCGATAGTCGATCCCGATCGGGTCGCCCCAGGTGGAGACGTGGTCGCGCAGGTCGGCCAGGCTGATCGGCGACCCGGCCGCCGCCAGACCCCGCGCCTGGCGCTCGGCCAGCTCACCGTCGTAGAAGTCGTCGAAGCCCGCCCGGGCCAGCCGCTCCAGGGTTGCCGCCAGGGCGGGCAGGCGAACCCGCTCGCCCGGCCGCCACGGCCGGCCCTGGGGACGGTAGACGGCTGCCCAGCCGGACTCGGGGCCGAGCGCCGCGGCGACAATCGGGGCGGTCACCTCGACCGACTCGATGAACCCGTCCCAGGCCGGAAAGCCCCCGGCGGCCAGCTCGATCGCCGGGGCCAGGATCGCTTCGCGACTGATCCGCCCGAACCGGCGGTGGGCGTCGCTCCACGAGCGGACGGCGCCCGGGACGGTGATCGTCAGCGGGCCCCGCTTCGGCAGCCGTTCCAGCCCCTGCGCTCGCAGGCTCGCCGCGTCGAGCGCGGCGGCGGACCGGCCGGATCCGTTCAGGGCCTGCTCGCGGCCGGCCGCGGCGTCCCAGATCAGCCAGAACGCGTCGCCGCCGAGCCCGCACGCCTCGGGCGCAACCACGGCCAGAACCGCGTTCGTCGCGATCGCGGCGTCGACCGCCGATCCGCCGCCGCGGAGGACCGCCAGCCCGGCCGCGGTCGCCAGGTGGTGAGGGGCGACGACCGCGCCCTGGCCGCCGCGAGCGAGTGGTACCGGAACGAGGGGCATCTCGGGGGGAATCACAGACATGGACCGATTCTAGCCGCCCGGAGGCCGCCGGAAGCGGCGCTCAGCCTGGCCCGGCCAGGACCGGGCCGACCGGGCTGTACGAGCGGTCGAGTCGAGCGGCTACTCTTCGCCTGTGGATCGATCGCTGCGGGCCGTCCTGTTCGGGACGTTCACCCTGCGCTTCAGCACCGGCCTGACCGGGGCGATGCTCGTCTATTACCTCGCGGAGCTGCCCCGCCATGGTGGTCCGGCCGTCTCCCCGGTCGCCCTCGGTGCCCTGACCGCCGCCTTCTTCGCCGCCGAGCTCCTCCTGTCCCCACCCTTCGGCGCCCTCTCCGATCGGCTCGGTCATCACCGCGTGATGCAGTGGGGTCCGCTTTTCGGGGCGGTCGCGGTCGTCCTCACCTGGGCGACGACGAACCTGCTCCTGCTCGGCGGCACGCGCCTGCTCGAGGGCGCCTCAACGGCCGCCAGCGTGCCGTCGATCCTGGGCTACATTGCCCTGGTCACCGCCGGCGACGTCGCTCTCCGCGGCCGGGCGGCGGCCCGGTTCGAGGGTGCGACCCTGGCCGGCCTCGGGATCGGGCTCGTCGCCGCCGGCCCGTTGTACGAGGCGGTTGGGCGGACGGCCTTCCTCCTGAACGCGCTCGTGTACGGTCTCTCCTACCTGGTCTACCGCCACGGCGTCGCGGAGCCGGTCGTCGCGACGCCCCTGAACGCCCCGACCCACTATGGTCTCCGGCGCTACCTGGCCGTTCTGCTCAGCTCGCACGTCTGGCTCCTCGCCCCAACCTGGATCGCGATCAACGCTGCGCTCGGGATCGCCACCGGCCAGACCGTCTTCCAGCTCGTGAAGGCCCCCGACCCACGCTTCGCCGACCAGCTGCTCATGGGCCGGGCCAGCCCAAGCCTGGTCAGCCTCGGACTGGGCATCGCTCTGGTCGTCTTCTTCGCCGGCCTCTTCTACTGGGGCAACCGGTTCCGGGCTCTGCGCCGGACGACGATCATCTTCCACGGCATCCTCGGGGGCGGGGCGATCGTCGTCGCGGCCGCGATCCTCAACCACAGCCAGGGTCTGCCGCCGCCGCTCCAGCTGACCAGTGTCGTCGTTCTCGTGGCCGGGGTCTTCGTCCTCGCCGGGGCGACGCCCGCCGCGCTCGGCCTGCTGGCCGACATCTCCGAGGCCTTCCCCGCCGACCGGGGCGCGATCATGGGCCTGTACAGCGTCTTCCTCGCCCTCGGCCAGATCGGGGGCAACCTGCTCGGGGGTGCGGCGGCCGAGGCACGCGGGATCGACGGCCTGCTCCTGGCGACGTTCCTGCTGCTCGTGGTCGCGCTCGTGCCGCTGGCCCGCCTGCGCGCCTTCGAGCACGTCGTCGGCACCGAGGCGCCCACACGGACCGGAGAGGCGCCCACCCGCGGCGGATCGGCGGCGCCGGGTTCTCCGGAGACCGGCCTCCCGCCGGGGACCTCGCCGACGGGGCGCTGACCGGTACCGGGCCGGGGCTCGCGCCGGTCGCCCAGCCACGTATCATGCGCCGGGGTGATGTTCCAGGAGAGCAGGAGGATGCGGCGGTGTCCCGTGTCGCGATCGTCACCGATTCAGCCGCGGACCTGACGCCCGCCGACGCGCGCCAGGCCGGGATCACGGTTGTGCCCCTCGAGATCACCTTCGGCAGCGAGCGCTTCCGGGCCGGGGTCGACCTGACGACCGAGGAGTTCTGGGCCCGCATGGTGGCCCCGGAGGCGCCGTTCCCCACGACCGCCGCCGCCAGCCCGGGCGAGTTCCGCGACGCGTTCGAGGCCTGCTTCGCCGCGGGGGCCGAGGCGATCGTCTGCGTCGACGTTGCCGAGACACTCTCGGGCACGATCAAGAGTGCCCGGATCGCGCGCGACATGCTCCCGGGACGCGAGATCGAGATCGTCGATTCCCGCTCGGCCTCGATGGGCGTCGGCCTGCTGGCCCTGCTCGGGGCCGAGCTCGCCGCGGCCGGCCGGTCCGCGGCCGAGATCGCCGCCACGCTCGAACAGCGCCGGGACGACATCGACCTCTATGTCGTCCTCGACACGCTCGAGTACCTCAAGAAAGGCGGCCGGATCGGCAGCGCCCAGGCGGCGCTGGGCGGGCTCCTGGCGGTCAAGCCGATCATCACCGTCCGCGACGGCCAGGTCGTGACCGCCGACCGGGTCCGGACGAGATCGAAAGGACGCGAGCGCTGCCTCGAGCTGCTGACCGCTCAGCCGGCCGAGCGGGCCTCCGTCCTCCATGGGATGGCCCCCGATGTCGAGGCCTTCCGCGACGAGCTGATCCGGCGGATGCCCGGGGGGATCGATCCGGCGCTGGTGTCGATCCAGCCAATCGGCCCGTCGGTCGGGCCGCACCTCGGACCCGGCTGCCTGGGCGGGGTCGTCCTCCACCGGCGGTCCGCGGCTGGCGCCTGAGCGAGATCGCGCCCGCCGTCGGCGGTGGTGAGGTGGGCCGCTCCGCCCGGGGCGGCGGGCCATCGGTCCCCCGCGGGCCGGTCCGCCCGGCCCGTGCCGGGCCGGACGCCAGGTGGCTATACTCCAGGAAGCTTCCAGCCACGCGGTGCCTCCGACGCGATTCCCCGGGCGGGTGCCGCGAGCCGTCGAGTCGTCCGGGAGACGGCTCAGCAGACCGGGTCGGCCCACAGATCGGGCGCGCCTGGATACGGAGGAACCCCGCTCCATGACAACCGAGCACGCCGCTGCGCCGATCAACGCCTGGCGCGTCGCGCAGCGGCAGTTCGACCTGGCCGCTGAACGGCTGAACCTGGACCAAGGCCTGCGCCGGGTCCTGCGCGAGCCGCGTCGCGAGCTCACCGTCCACTTCCCGGTGAAGATGGACGACGGCTCGGTCCAGGTCTTCACCGGCTACCGCGTCCAGCACAACCTCGGCCGCGGTCCGGCCAAGGGCGGCATCCGCTACCACCAGGACGTTACCCTCGACGAGGTCAAGGCCCTGGCGATGTGGATGACCTGGAAGTGTGCGGTCGTGGGCATTCCGTACGGTGGCGGCAAGGGCGGCGTCATCGTCGATCCCAAGAAGCTCTCGACCAAGGAGCTCGAGGCGCTCACCCGTCGCTTCACGACCGAGATCAGCGTCCTGATCGGCCCCGAGCGTGACATTCCGGCCCCCGACGTGAACACGAACGCGCAGGTGATGGCCTGGATGATGGACACCTACTCGATGCACCAGGGCTACACCGTGCCCGGGGTCGTCACCGGCAAGCCGATCTCGCTCGGCGGTTCGGAAGGACGGAACGAGGCGACCGCCCGTGGCGTCGTGTTCACGGTCGTCGAGGCGGCTCGCCACCTCGACATCGACCTCGAGAAGGCCACGGTCGTCGTCCAGGGCTTCGGCAACGCCGGCTCGATCGCGGCCCGCCTGATGCGCGAGCAGGGCTCGACCGTCCTCGGCGTGAGCGACTCGGTTGGAGGGATCCACAACCCGGCCGGGCTCGACATCGACCGCGTCATCGCCTGGAAGGCCGAGCACGGCACCGTCCAGGGTTTCCCGGGCGCGACGAACGTTTCCAACCAGGAGCTGCTCGAGATCGAGTGCGACGTGCTCATCCCGGCCGCCCTCGAGAACCAGATCACGGCCGCCAACGCGGCCAAGATCAAGGCCAAGATCGTGGCCGAGGCGGCGAACGGTCCCACGACTCCGGAGGCCGACGAGATCCTCGCCGGGCGCGGGGTCTTCCTGATCCCGGACATCCTGTGCAACGCCGGCGGGGTCACGGTCAGCTACTTCGAGTGGGTCCAGGACCTCA
>JAKAHU010000011.1 GCA_021825385.1 Chloroflexota bacterium
AGCGGCCGATGTTCTGGCAGAAGAGCTCGACGCTCCGGTCGAGAACGCGACTGCTCGACCACGATGTGTGCGGGGTCACGATCACGTTGGGCAGATCGTAGAACGGCGACGACGCCTGCAGCGGCTCCTCGCGGAACGCATCGAGCACCGCCCCACCCAGGGGGCCCTCGCGGAGGGCCCTGAGCAGCGCCCGCTCGTCGACCAGGCGACCTCGTGCGACGTTGACCAGCCACGCCCCGGGCTTCATCGTCTCGAGCGCGGCGGCGTCGATCAGGCCCTCGGTCTCGGCCGTCAAGGGCAGGGCCAGGACGACGAAGTCCGACTCGGCGAGCAGGTCCGGGAGCCGCTCCGGACCCCACACGCTGAGCGACCCCGGCGGGCGCTGGCGTCCGGCCGCGCCGGTCGGCGCGCCGTGCTCCGCCAGCTCCGGTCGCCGGCGGGTGGCCACCACCCGGCAGCCGAAGGCGCGGGCGAGGTCGGCAACGGCGGCGCCGATGCTGCCCAGCCCGACCACCCCGACCGTGACGTCGCACAGCTCCGTCCCCTCGAGCGGTTGCCAGGTCCGCTCCCGCTGGAGCTCGAGCAGCTGTGGCAGCCGGCGGCTGACGGCGAGGATCATCATCAGCACGTACTCGGCGATCGGGGCGCTGAAGACGCCCCGAGCATTCGTGATCACCAGTCCCCGAGCCAGGCCGGCGGGGGTGAGGACGCGTTCGACTCCGGCCGTCGCCGAGTGGACCCAGGCCAGACGCGGGGCACGGGCCAGAAAGCGGTCGAACGTCTCGGCGGCCAGAAACCCGCGCAGGAGGACCTCGACGTCGTCCAGCGGACCATCGGCCAGACCTTCGCTGGAAACCATGACCAGCCGCGACCCGGGCGCGGCGGCCCGGATCCGCTCGAGGTCGCGGGCCCGGTAGCGGGCCGAGAGGATCGGGGTCAGAGCGATCGCGGCCGGCATCCCGCCGGGCCCGTGGCCCGGACCGGCGACCCGCCGAACCTCCGCCGTCGGCCCGGTCATCGTGGCCCGTCCCGGCCCGCGTCCGGGGCACCGAGGACCGCTCCGAGACTCATCGATCGATCCCCATGACCCGCCTCAGCCAGCGTTCGGGCGCCTCGATCTCGCCTTCGAGCGGCAGCGTCTCCGGTCCCTCCCAGAGCCGCGTCAGCGCCGCCCGACCGCCGCCGGCGGCCACGGCGGCCACGAACCGCCTGCCCTTGCGGTACTGCTCCATCTTCAGGTCGAGCCCAGCCAGACGCAGGATCGCCCGCTCCATCGCCGACCGGCTCTCGCGGCGTTCGTGGAAGCGGGCGCTGATCTGCTCCACCCCGGGCACGATCTCCTGGCCAACCTCATCCATGACGTAGTCGCTGAAACCCTCGAGCAGGCTCATCACCGACTGCGTCTCGCGCCACAGACGACGCTGCTCGTCGGTCATCAGCCGCTCGAGCCAGTGGTCGGCGCCGCCCTCGCCGCGGAGCGAGCGTCCCAGGCTGCGCAGGGCGTCCCGGCTGAGCGCGGCGGCGTCGCTCGACAGGGCGGCCAGCTGGCGCTCGAGCCGTTCGGCCAGGTACGGCCGGAGCCAGGGATGGGCCTCGAACTCGAAGGCATGCGTCGTCTCGTGCAGAGCGATCCAGGTCCGGAACGGCCCAAGCGGCACGTCCAGGGCGCGGGCGGTCTGGCGGATATTCTCCTCGACGAACAGGAGCCGGCCCGCCGGCGCTTCGGCGGTCAGGAGGGCCAGGTCGTACTGGCCCAGGACGCGCTGGCCGAGGAAGCCGAGCAGGTAGCCGATCTGGCGAGTGGTGAGGTACCGGTTCGCGATCGCCAGCACGGATTTCGTCAGGCCACCGCCGACCGGCACGATCTCGTCGATCAGGCGACCCTCGAGGCGCTCGATGAGCGATCGAAAGGCGGTGATGTTCCCCCGCACCCAGCCGGCCCGGTCGACGACCTCGACCCGCTCGACGACGCCCGGCAGGTCGGTGCCCAGGAACGCCTCGAGGCGCGGAAGGATCAGCCCCATCGCCGCCACGTAGCTCGCTTCGGCCGCCCGCAGCTCCGCCGGGTCGAGCCCGCCCGGGGCGCGGCGCAGGCGGGCGATCGCGATCGCCTCCACCTGCGCCCAGTCGACGAGGCCGCGCCGGGCAGACCGCTCGGCCCGCCGGCTCAGGACCGTGGCCAGCGCCCCGAGGACCGAGCCAACGAGAAAGCCGGCCTGCCAGATCCGATCGTCGCGCCAGCCCGCGTCGGCCGGGCGACGGGCCCGACCCGCGCCGCCGACCTGACCGACGCGCTGGCGGCCGGTCATCGAGCCGGCACCTCGAGCCTGACCTGGCTCACGTCCGGGAAGGCGGCCCCAAAGAGGCGGCCGGCCAGGTCACGGAAGGTGGCCCGATCGCCGGTCGTGAGTTGGATGTGCGTTGCCGGGGCGACCCGTTCCTCCGGGGCGCGGTGGCCAGCCGTGCCGGGGTCGGCGGCCGTGCCGCGGGTCGTGCCCGGCGCCTCGAGCCCGTTCATCGCCAGCACCTCGACCAGCGCCGATGCCGTCGCGGTCGCCGAGTCGACGATCGCCACCCGCTCGCCGGCCACGGCCTGGATGACCGGCCGGAGGAGCGGGTAATGGGTGCAGCCGAGGAGCAGGGTGTCGATCCGGGCCGAGGCCGGGAGCGGAAAGACGAACTCACCATTCCCGTCGCGTTCGCCCAGGAGCGGGCCGAGCGCGTCGCGCACGACCCGCTCGACCTGGGAACCCGCCAGCCGCCCGGCCTCGACCAGCGGCACGAGCGACGGCGTGGCGTGCTCGTAGACCTCGATCGCGGGGTTCTCGTCCTTGATCGCCAGGAAGTAGGCATGCGAGCGGATCGTGGCCGGCGTCCCGATCACCCCGACCCGCCGGTTGCGGGTGGCCAGCGCGGCGGCCGAGGCGCCCGGCCGGATCACGCCCAGGATCGGCAGATCGTACCGGCGCCGGAGGTGGGCCAGGGCGACCGCGGTCGAGGTGTTGCAGGCGACGACGATCGCCTTCACGTCCCGGCCGGCCAGCTCGTCCAGGCACTGGCGGCTGAAGGCGAGCACCTCCTCATCGCTGCGCGTGCCGTACGGGGCGCGGGCGTTGTCGCCGAAGTAGATCGTCGACTCATGGGGCAGGCGCCGGAGGATCTCGCTCAGGACCGTCAGCCCGCCGACGCCCGAGTCGAAGACCCCGATCGGACGCGGGTCGGACATCGCTCAGCGCCTCGCCGCGGCGGCCACCCGTCCAGCGCCGAGCAGGTCCGTGGCGGTGCGCACGATGTCCTGGCTCACCTGCGCCGATGGGTTGGCGAGCACGAACGGGAGACCCTCGTTGTTCGACTGGACGACGAGCCGTCCGTCCGAGACGACGCTGTACTCGGGAACCCGGCCGAGCGTCCGGGCCAGGTCCTCGGCCGCGATGCCGCCGGAGGAGTCGGCCCGGTTCACCAGGTAGCGCACCTTCGAGGCCGGGTAGCCGATCGAGCGGAACGTGTCCGCGACCGCGATCGTGTTGTGGATCGTCGTCGAGTCGTAGGTCACGACGTTCACGATCGTGTCCGAGGCATCGAGGAACGAGAGCGTGATCTCCGAGAGGACAGCGGTCGTGTCGACCACGATCACCTCGTAGACCCGGCGCAGGAGCGAGAGGATCTTGTCGATGTCGCGCACGGTCACCATCTCGGCCATCTCCACCCGCGGCGGCGCCAGGAGCAGGTCGATCCCCGACGGATCGCGCCACAAGACGTCGGCCAGGTCGGACTCCTGGATCCGGTCGGTCGGCAGGTCGAGAAGCGACGGTGCATCGAGCGGGACCTTGACCAGCGAGCGCAGGTCCCCGAACTGAAGGCTGCCGTCGATCAGGACCGTCCGGAAGCCGAGCTGCCCGGCCGCGACGGCGAGGTTGAAGGCGATCGTCGTCTTGCCGACCCCGCCCTTGGCAGCGTAGACCGCGACGAGGCGAGCCGACCCGAGCCGGTCCGTGGCGCGGAGCATCTGCTGAACCTCGCCGATCCGGGTGATCAGGTCGTACCCCGAGAAGGGCATCGAAAGGACGGCGAAGATCCCCTTGGCCGGGTCGGGCCGGAGCGGGTTCTGGGGCACGGTCAGGGCGACGACCGGGACCTCCAGCGCCCGCAGCTGCTCGATCACGGCGGGGCCCTTCATCCGGCCCTGGAGGAGATGGTCGACGAGGACGACGTCGGGCCGGAGCTGCTGGGCTTGGGCGACCGCCTTCGAGCCGTCCGTCAGCACGTCGAGCAGCTTGATCTGGGTCTGGGCGTTGAGCAGCCCCCGGATGTACTGCGCGACCTGCGGAACGTCCTCGACGATCAGCAGCCGGATCTGCTCGCTGGTAGCCATCGCACCGACTATAGCAAGCCCGGGCGATCACCCCGCCCAGGGCGCCGGCCGAGCCGCCGGAGGCGGCCACCCGAAGCGCGATCCGGCGCGACGAGCCCGGTCAGGTGGCTCATCGTCGAACGGCGATCAGAATCGCCCGCTCGGCGCCTGGCCCGAACGGCTCGAGGTCATAGCCGCCCGCGACGAGCTCGACATCCAGCCCGGCCGCCTCGGCCCCGGCCCGCAACTCGTCGGCGCTCACGAGGCGGAGGCGATCGTCGCGGAACCAGCGCACGGCCGGCTCGCCCGGCCGACCCTCCTCGTAGATCGTCGCCAGGCGGATCGTGCCGGTCGCCGCGTCGTGGACGGCGCTGGCGATCTTCGTCACCAGCCGGCCGGTCTCGGGGTCGATCCGGGGATACTCGAGCGACAGCCGGCCGTCGAACCGGGCCAGATCGTCCGCGTCAGGCAGCCAGACGTCGACCACGGCCAGGCCACCGGGCGCGAGGTGGGCAGCCATCGTGGCCAGGGCGGCCAGCTGCGACAGGCGGTCGCCCAGGAGCATCAGCGAGTTCAGGGCGACGAAGGCGAGCCTGAACGATCCGGCCCCCGGCAGGCGAACCGTCCGGATGTCACCCGTCACGAGATGCAGCCGGCGCTCGACCGACCGGCCGGCCGCGGCGGCGCGCCGCCGGGCGCGCTCGAGCATCGCGGCGTCGATGTCGACCCCGGTCACCTCGTGGCCCGCCGCGGCCAGGGGCACGGCCAGACGCCCGGTCCCCACGGCCAGCTCGAGGATCGGCCCGCCGCTTCGCGCGGCGAGGGCACGGTAGAGATCGCCGTCGCCGGGATCCTCGACCAGGTCGAGGTCGTACAGACGAGCAAGAGCGGCCGCGGTCGGCTCGATCACGCCTCCATCGTAGCCCGGGCCGGTCACGCCCACTGGCCGCGGGCGATCAGCACCTCGCGCAGGAGGGCGGGCCGGTCGGTCATCAGCCCGTCCACGCCGAGATCGAGCAGACGGACCATCTCGGCGGGCTCGTTCACGGTCCAGACGTGGACCGGCAGGGCACGCCGGTGCGCTGCCGCGAGGAACCGTCGGTCGACGAGCGGCACAATCCCGCGGCTGACCGGCACCTGGACGCAGTCGGCGTGTTCCACAGCCACGAGTGCCCCTGCGCCCGGCACGCCCCAGGAGTCGAGCCGCAGCCCGGCGACCCCGCGCGGCCCGAGCGACGTGCATAAACCGGGACCGAGGGCCGCCCGGAGCCGGGACAGGCGTGGACCGGAAAAGGAGCCGACACAGACGCGCTCGAGCACGCCCGGTCGGCGAAGCAGGGCGACCAGCGGTTCGACCGCGCGGTCGTGCTTGGGATCGATGTTCACCCGCACCTGCGGCCACGCCTCGAGCAGCTCCTCGAGCCGCGGGATCGGCTCGCGGTCGGCCACACGGGCGCGAGCGACCTCCGCCCAGGGCAGTTCGGCGATCAGGCCACGGCGGTTCGTCACCCGGTCGAGGCGATCGTCGTGGAAGGCGACCAGGATCCCGTCGGCGGTGGCGTGGACGTCCGTCTCGAGGTAGCGGTAGCCCAGCCGGACCGCGGCCGCGAAGGCGGCCAGGGTGTTCTCCGGCGCGTCACCCGCCCCGCCGCGATGGGCGAACGCGATCGGTCCCGGGTGATCGAGGAATGGGTGGCGTGGCCGCGGCCGCCCGGGCAAGGTCATGGCCGGCCCGCCGCGCTAGCCACGATTACCGTGCCGGACGCTCGAAGCGGACGGGATGGCCGGCCAGCTTGCGCCGGGCCAGCGCGGTGATCGCCTCGAGCGCGCAGCGATTGGCGGCCATCGCCGTCGTCTCAGCCTGGTCGTAGGGCGGGGAGACCTCGACGATGTCCATCCCCGCCAGCTCGACCGCGCCCACGATCTGTCGGATCGCCCGGAGCACCTCGCGAGTGAGCATTCCACCCGGCTCAGGGGTCCCGGTCCCGGGCGCCATGCCCGGGTCGATGACATCGATGTCGATGCTCAGGTAGACCGCCTCGGGCCCGTCGAGCGCCTCCGCGATCGCCTCACGGATGACCGCCTCGGCGCCACGCTCCTCGATCTCGCGCATGAAATGCCAGCGCATCCCCTGGGTCTTCATCCACTCGAACGTCTCGATCGGTGGCCAGTAGCCGCGCAGCCCCACCTGGACGAAGTTCCGGCCCAGGACCGCGCCGGACTCGATCAGCCGGCGCATCGGGGTGCCGTGGCCGGCCAGCACGCCCCAGTCCGCGTTGGCCGTGTCGGCATGGGCGTCGAAATGGACGATCCCCACCGAGCCGGGGCGGCGCACCTCGGCGATCGCCGTGGCCGACGGCCAGGTGATCGAGTGGTCACCACCGAGCACGATCGGAATTGCGCCCGTCGCGGCGACCTCGCGGACCTTGCGGTAGATCAGGGCGTGGCTCCGTTCGAGCCAGGCGGGCACGATGTTCGCGTCGCCGCTGTCGACGACGTCGAGGACCTCGAACGGCTCGAGCCCGAGCTGGAGCGAGTGGATCGAGCCGGTCGTGTACTGCGCCTCGCGGATCGCCCGCGGGCCGAACCGTGCGCCCGGCCGGTGGCTGACCGCATCGTCGAACGGGGCCCCGACGATCGCCACGTCCGGTTTCCGCCGGGCGAGCTCGTCGGCGTCGGGGATCCAGGGCAGCTTCATGAACGAGACCGGCCCGACGTAGGTCGGGAGATCGAAGTCGGGGTACGTCTCGAAGGGGCGGTCCCAGCCGTTCAGGCGCGCGAAGTCACGGTCGGGATCGTGGTGCGGGCGCTCGGGCACGCTCGAAGACCTCCGGAGAGCATGCTCGGCCCACGAACGGACGGGCCGGATGCCGTCACTGGGGGCGCCGCCGGTTCGTATCCGACGTCCAGCGGGGCGCGCCTCGGGATGGTAGCACGGCCGCGGAGGCCCGGACCCGGGCGGCGATCTCCGAGCCGGCGCCAGTCAGGCCTCGCCCCGGAACTCGCGCCAGACCGCATCCACGAGGGCGGGGTCGGCGAACAGCTCGTAGGCGGTCTGGGCGACGACCGTTGCCGCCAGGAGCGTCGTCTCGTCCGCTCGCGGGGTCGCCGCCGCGTCGCGGAAACGGATCGAGTGGCCCGGCACGCCCTCGTCGCAGATCGCGATCGAGGGGTGGATCGTGGGCACGCGCTGGCTGACGTTGCCCATGTCCGAGCTGCCGAGGTGCGCGCGGTCGACCGGGTGATCGGCCTCGCCGTAGGCGGCCAGGTTGGCCCGGAAGCGATCGGCCAGGGTTCGGTTGTCGTTCATCGTCGACGAGCCACCCGAGAAGACGACCTCGACCGTCGTGTCGGTCTGGAGGGCCGCGCCTTCGGCCAGGCGCCGGAACCGTTCGTGCATCTGCTCGAACCAGGCCTGGTCCGTGCTCCGGATCATGAATCGCCCGACGGCCCGGTCCGGGATGATGTTGGCCGCCGTGCCGCCCTCGATGACGATCCCGTGGACCCGGGCATGTTGGGGCAGCTGCTGGCGCCAGAGGCCGATCGCGCTGAACAGCAGGACGAGGGCGTCGAGCGCGTTCCGACCCATCCACGGCTCCGAGGCGGCGTGGGCCTGGAGGCCGTGGAAGGTGACGTCGATGTCCTCCGAGGCGAGGAGCTCACAGGCCACCTGGGTCCGGTCCGAGGGATGGAAGAGGAGCACCGCGTCGAGACCCTCGAACAGCCCGTCGTCGATCATGAACTGCTTGCCCGAGCCGCGCTCCTCGGCGGGTGTACCGAGAAAGACGATCTCGCCCGGCAGCTCCGGGGCGAGCGAGGCGAGCGCGATCGCCGCCCCCACTCCGGAGGCGGCCATCGTGTTGTGACCGCAGCCGTGCCCGAGTCCGGGCAACGCGTCGTATTCGGCCAGGATCCCGATCCGTGGTCGCTCGCCGCCCCGGCCACCGCGCAGCCGACCGCGGACCGCGGTCGCGAGCCGTCCGGCCGGGTGCTCGACCTCGAACCCGTGGCGGCGGATCGCCTCGGCCACCCAGGTCGCCGCCTGGTGCTCTTCGAAGGCAGGCTCGGGATGGGCGTGGATCCGGTGCGAGAGCTCGAGGATCTCCTGGCGATGCGCCTCAACCGCGGCGGCGAGGCGGGCCTTGGCCTCGGCGAACGGCTCGGCCGGACGAACGGCGGTGAGTGGTCGGGTCATGGCGGTCTCCCTGTCTGGCTGTCTGTCTCGGTTCCGATGGTGACGGGGCGGTAAGGGGGCACGGTGCGTTCAGCGGTCGGCCGAAAGCGTCGCCTCGGCGATCGCGACCATCGCCACCACGAACAAGGCGATCGGCGCCTGCAGGGCGCCCTGGAGGCGAAGGGCGACGAAGAGGGCGACGACCCCGGCCACCCAGCCGCCGCGCCGGACGGCGCGCGACCAATCGCCCCGGTAGGCGATCCGCCCGTGACGGGCGAAGACCGCCAGCCAGAGCAGCGGGACCGCCGTCAGGCCAACCGCCAGACCAATCGCGACCGCCCCGGCCAGCCCGGCGCCCGGGTCCAGGACCGGGTCGCGGCTCACCACGATCAGGCCGACCGCGACCCAGGCCAGCGCGGCGGCGGCGAAGAGGCCGAGGTTGGCGAGCCGGTCGCGCGTCTCCATCTGTCTCTGAGTCTAGCGACCGGCGAGGATCGGCCCGAGATCGGTCAGCCGCTCGAGCTCGAGCTCCGGCTCGACGTCGTCGTCGGGCTCGCTGCCCGGCAGGGGCGAGTCGACCGGCCGGTTGCGCAAGTAGGCCGCATGCCACCCGGCCCGCTTCGCTCCGACCACGTCGCCCACCCAGTCGTCGCCGACGTGCAGGATCGAGCCCGGGGTCAGACCACCGAGGGCGGCTTCGGCGGCCCGGAAGATCGTCGCCTGGGGTTTGATCGCCCCGACCCGCTCGGAGACGATGACCGCGGACAGGTAGCGGGCCCAGCCCGCCGCCTCGAGAAAGCGGTCGATCGTCGAGGCCAGCGGCCAGTTCGAGACAACGCCGAGCCGGTAGCGCTCCACGAGCGCGGCCAGGAGCCGTCCGACCTCCGGTGGCGCCGGCAGGGCGGCCACGAACGATCGGCTGTAGGCCTCGACCGCGGCGGCAATCTCGGCCGGTTCCGAACGCGCCGCGGCGGCCGCATCGTTCCATCGCTGGCCGGGCGGCGGGGCGGCCAGCCCTCGCAGCCGGGCGAAGACGCGGCGGAACCGCTCGCCGATGTCGACTTCGCGGAATGCCGGCAGGGCCTCGGCGAACTGGCGCTCGCGCTCCTCGGCCCAGGCGGCCAGGAACGCCTCGCGGTCGAACGGCCCGCTCGTCGCCGCGAGCTCGACGACGGTCAGCTCCACGACCCGGCGCAGGTCGTCGCGCCCGACCGGCACGAGCGTGTTGCCGAAGTCGAACGTGACCGCGCGCAAGCCCAGCCGCCAGTCGCTCACCGGGCCGCACTCGAGGGGCAGATGTCGCGGAACGCGCAGTACGAGCAGGCGAGGTAGTCCGGGCGAGCCGTGAAGTCCCGGCTGCGGATGCCGGCGGCCGCCTGGCGGATCTGGCCCCGGGCCTTGGCCAGACGCTTCTCGTCGACCTCGGCTCGTCCCACCAGGCCCGACTCGAGGAAGTGGAGCTGGACTGCGTCTGGCAACCGCCCGGTCAGGGCCTCGTAGCCCATGGCGTAGATCGAGAGCTGGAGCGACTCCTTCGCCCGCTGGCGGGCACGAGCGGGATCGCGCACATCGCTCGACTTGTAGTCGGTGATCGTCACCCGCTCCCGGGCCAGGAGGGGCAGGGTCGGGGCCACGACATCCGCCGACGGGTCGGCCGCCGGCGCGGTTCCGGCCGCGGCCGCCGGCTCGGTTCCGGCCAGGGGCCCCTCGGCGCCCGGCTCGATGTCCACCCGATCCCAGCGGCCGCGGATCCGGTCGCCGTCGAGGGTGAACGCGAACTCCCGCTCGACCCAGGCGGGCACGACCGCGCCCGGGGAGAGCTGCTCGGCGCGGAACCGGCGCAGCGCCGCTCGCCCCGCCTCGAGGCGGGCCTCCTCGTGCTCGCGGGTGAGGAAGCCCTCGTTGGACCAGGCGAGCTCGAATGCCTCGATCAGCTCCGCCTCCGACATCGGCCGGCCCCTGGCCTGCCGCCGATGGAACTCCTGCACCGCCCGGTGGAGGGCCGCTCCATACACGATCGAGTGGTGCGGTGCGATCGGAACGCGCAGGACGTGGACGTACTTGTACTTGAGCGGACAGGTCAGGTAATCGTCGATCTGGTAGAAGCTGAGCGAGAGCGGCTCCGTGATCGCCTGGCGGGCTGTCTCGGCCGGTGCCTCGACCGCCTCCAGGGCGGACAGCCGCTCGAGGGGCGTCGGGCGGACGAGGCTGCCGGCGGGCGCACCGGCGGCCAGGGGCAGGTCGAGCGCCTCGAGCACGAACGGCGAGATCCTCCGGGTGCGTGCCCCGCCGTAGTCCGCGGCATGGGTCAGGACGAGCTCGTCACGCGCCCGGGTCATCCCCACGTAGAACAGGCGCCGCTCCTCCTGGAGCTGGAAATCGCCCTCGGGCAGCGTTTCGTGGACGAGCTCGAGCGGCACCTGGAGGGGCTCGCGCCGGGCCGTCGCCGGGAACCGCCCGGCGACGAGGCCAACCAGGAAGACGGTCGGGAACTCGAGACCCTTGGCCTTGTGCACGGTCAGCACGGCGACCGCGTCCGCATCCGGGTCGACGTCGGCCGTGGGCGGGTCGTCCCCCGCTTCGATCAGGGTCTGCAGGTGGCGGGCCACGAAGATCGCCCGGTCGTCGGCCAGGAGCGCCGACTGGGCCCGGACGATGTCGAAGAAGCGGGCGATGTTCTGAAGCGCCTCCTCGGCGGCCACCGAGTCGGTCGCGGCCAGCCGCCCGAGGAGTCCGGAGCCGCGCAGGAACCGGTACAGCACCTCCCCGGCCGGTCGCTCATGGGCGAGCGTGGCGTACTGGCGCAGGTCGGTGACCAGCCGCCCGAGGCCGGTTCGTGTCGCCGGGGCGAGGCGGACGATGCCCGGCTCGCGCTCGAGCTCCTCGAGCACCTCCCAGAGCGAGCGGTTTCGGCGCCGGGCACTGGTCACGATCGCGGTCAGATCCGGCCCGCCCAGCCCGTAGACCTCGGAGGCGGCCAGGGCGTAGACGTCGATACTCGAGGAGAGGTCCGCGACGGCACGCAGGAAGGCGAGCAGGAGCCGGACCTCGGGACGGGCATAGAGACCGGAGGTGCCGCTGAAGCGCCAGGGGATGCCGGCCAGATTCAGGCTGCGCAGGAACGGATCCGCCTGGGCGTTGGCCCGGACCAGGATCGCGTGGTCGCGCGGTCGGGCACCGGCGGCCAGGCGCCGGCCGATCTCGGCGGCCACCCAGTCCGCCTCCTCTGACCCGGTTGCGAAGGCAAGCTGACGAACGGGCGGCGGCGCGGCCGTCCTGCGGACCGCCCGCAACCGTTTGATGATCCCGCTCCGCGCCTCGAGGCGATCCGGGTCATTGAACCGGATCAACCGGTAGCTCGCCTCGAGGATCGGCGGCGTCGAGCGGTAGTTGTGGCGGAGAACGATCGTCCGCGCCCGGCGGTAGCGCTGCTGGAACTCGAGGATGTTGCTGATCGCGGCGCCCCGGAACTTATAGATCGACTGGTCGTCATCGCCCACGACCGTGACGTTCCGGTGGGGCTCGGCGAGGATCGCCACCAACTCCGACTGGGCGCGGTTCGTGTCCTGGAACTCGTCGACCAGGATGTACCGGAAGCGCGCCTGCAGCTCCTGGCGGACCGACGGTGACTCCCGGAGGAGGCGCAGGGCGAGGCTCACCTGGTCCCCGAAGTCGATGAACCCCGCTCGGGCGAGGAGCTCCTGGTAGCGGGCGTAGGCCCGGGCCAGCTCGGTCTGGCGGCGGGCCTCCTCGGCCAGGGCGTCGGCCGCCTCGCGCTCCGAGTCGGTCACCACCCCGCCCCCGGCCGCGACCGCCGCACCGACCCGTGCCGCCTCCGCGCTCAGGCGCGCCGCGTACGCCTGGTAGGCGCCCGGCCCGATGTCCTCGTCCTTGCAGCGGCTGAACAGGGTCGCCAGGGCAGCCAGGAAGCGGGTCGGGTCGCCGAGCGGTCGATACTCGTCGAGCTCGAAATCGAAGAGGCGCTCGCGCAGAAAGATCACGACCTCCGGCCGGGAGAGGACCCGCACATCCGGCGGCAGTCCGAGCTCGAGGGCGTATTCGCGGACGATCCGGTCCCCGAAGGCATGGAAGGTGGCAATCGCGGTGTCCGTGTACCCGTACGGCACGAGCTGGTCGACCCGGACCTGCATCTCGGCCGCCGCCTTGTCCGTGAAGGTGAGGGCGAGGATCTCGGCCGGTCTTGCCCGGCGGGTCGCGATCAGCCAGGCGATCCGCCGGGTGATCACCTGGGTCTTGCCGGTCCCCGCCCCGGCCACGACCAGGAGCGGCCCATCGCCGTGGGTCACGGCCCGCCGCTGGGCGGCGTTCAGCCCGGCCAGGAGCATCTCCACCCCGCCCGGGCTGGTGGGCGCCGCGAGCGGCTCGGCGCCTGCCCGTCCGCTCGAGCCACCCCAGACCGGGATCTGCTCGAGCGCGGACGGCTCGCCCGCCCGACGTCTCTCGCCCGCCCGACGTCTCACGCCGTCGCCGGCCCGCGAGCGGTCGAGCGGATCAGCGAGGGCCATGACCGGACGATCGCGCTTCGCCGTGACAGCTCGCCCGTCACGCGCCGGATCGGTCGCCGCCTCGGTCCCGCCCGGCCCGGCCACCGGCCGCGACGCGGTCGGCCAGGGCGACCCGGCCCAGCGACGCGCTCCTGGCCAGCGCCAGCGCCTCGGCCTCCTCGTCGGACAGCGTCGCCTCGGGGCGGCCCCGGCTGAGCGCCTTGGCGTAGATCCGGGTCACCCCGCGAGCATGGAGGCTGCTGACGACGACACCGTCATCCTCGCTGTCGAGCAGGGCGAGGGCGAAGCTCTGATTGCCGCCCGTGTCCTCGAACGGATTGAACCGGACGAGCCCGATCCGGCGCAACGAGCGCCGCGCCTCCGCCTCGAGGCCGGCCGTCCGGTCGGCCAGGGCGGCAACCTCATCGGCGAGTCGACCGACCGTGGCCAGGTGGGCCTCGAGGACCGCCTCGAGGCTTCCGCCTTCGGCGCCCCTGGTCAGCCCGGCCAGGCGCACCTCGAGCCGCGCGATGCGCCGGCCCATGAGCGCCAGACCGATCAGCGCTCCCACGAGGAGGAGCGCGAGCAGGCCGACGACGAGGCCGGGACTGGCAGTGATGAACGCGTCGAGCTCGATCGGTCGGTCCTCCGGGTGGGTGCGCCGAGTCTAGCAGGCCGCTCTTGCCGCGAACGGCTCGCCCTCGCGAACCTGCCGCCGCCGGGCAGGGCGGCCGGTGCTATCCTCTGGGCCGGTGCCCGGTCCACCCTCGCCGGACCGCGCCCGATACCGACGATACCGATGGAGGCCCCGCAGCACGATGGCCAAGCGATCCCGCGGCTCGACTCGTCCCGGCCAGCGCCGCCCTGCCCAGCGCCCGGCGCCGCGCCCAGCGACGAGCGGAGCGGCGGCCCCGACGGCCCGTCCCTCGACCGCCCTCACGCCTGAGGAGGAGGCCCGGGCGGCTGAGATCGAGGCCCGCCTCGTTGCCGAGGAGCGCGCCGCCGAGGAATCTCGGGTGCGCAGCCACGGTCGCGCCCGGGTCAGCCCCGAGGCGGCCCCGCGGGGCCGGACCCGAGAGGGCAGTTTGCTCGCCGCCCGCGCCGCCGAGGAGTACACCTACGTCGTGCGCGACGTCCGCCGGATCGTGGAGGTCGGCGGCGGGCTGATGCTGATCATGGTCGTGCTCTACCTGCTGATCGAGGTCCTGCACGTCCTGTAGCGGTCCGGGCCGGTCCGCCGCGGCCGGCGCACCCGCCGGCGAACTGCCCGAACCCGCCCACGAGCCGTCCGCGCCGCGCCGCGCGTCCACCGCCTCCTTGCTCCGCAGCCGGTGGGCCAGCCCCCGCCCCGGACACGCTACGATCGGCTGACGATGCCGGCTCGACGGCCCACCCCGGGCACCCAGGAACCGCTCTTCCAGCCACCGCCCGCGCACCAGCCGCTGGCGGCCCGGATGCGCCCCCGAAGCCTCGAGGAGTTCGTCGGCCAGGAGCACCTGGTCGGCGAGCGGGGGCCACTTCGGCGTTCGGTCGGCCGGGGCCACCTTGGCTCGATCCTTCTCTGGGGGCCGCCCGGCACCGGCAAGACGAGCCTCGCCCGTCTCCTGGCCGAAGCGCTCGGTGCCCGCTTCGTGACGCTCTCGGCGGTCATGAGCGGTGTCGCCGAGGTCCGCTCGGTCGTCCTCGAGGCCCGTGAACAGCTCACCCTTCATGGTGCCCGGACGGTCCTGTTCATCGATGAGATCCACCGCTTCAACAAATCCCAGCAGGACGCGCTCCTGCCGCACGTCGAGGACGGCACGATCACCCTGATCGGAGCGACGACCGAGAACCCGTACTTCGAGGTGAACTCGGCCCTCCTGTCGCGGCTCCGCGTCTGGCGCCTGGAAGCGCTGACCGACGAGCAGGTCGGGACGGTCGTGCGGCGGGCGCTCGCCGATCCAGAACGCGGCCTGGCCGGTTCGCTCGGCCCCGACGGCGGAGTCGCGCTCGCCGACGATGCGTTCGAACACCTCGTTGGACTCGCCGGCGGCGACGCACGCCAGGCCCTGAACGTGCTCGAGGGGGCCGTCGCGCTGGCCGAGGACGACGGCAGCCGCGACCAGGCGGGCCACGTCAGCCCAACCCTGGATCACGTCGAGGCGGCCGCCCAGCAGCGAGTCCTGGCCTACGACCGCGCCGGCGACGGCCACTACGACACGGTCAGCGCGTTCATCAAGAGCCTCCGCGGCAACGACCCGGACGCCGCCCTGTACTGGCTGGCGACGATGATCGCCGCCGGCGAGGATCCCCGGTTCATCGTCCGGCGCCTGATCATCAGCGCCTCCGAGGACGTCGGCAACGCCGACCCGCGGGCGCTCCAGGTCGCCGTCGCCGCCGCCCAGGCGCTCGACCACGTCGGCCTGCCAGAGGCCCAGTACGCCCTGGCTCAGGCGACCGCGTACATCGCCACGGCTCCGAAGTCGAACCGGGCCGGGCTGGCCTACTGGGCCGCCGTCGCCGATCTCCAGGCGCACGGCGCCCTGCCGGTTCCGCTCCACCTGCGCAACGCGCCGGTGCGGGCGATGCGCCAGTACGGGGCGGGGGTCGGCTACCGGTATCCCCACGACTACGAGGGTGCTGACGTCGAGCAGCAGTACCTGCCCGAGGAGCTGGCCGACCGGCGCTATTACCAACCGACCGAGCACGGCTACGAGGCCACGATCGGGGCCCGGATGGTGGCCCGGGAGACCGCCCGCCGGGAGGCGGCCAGGAGCGGCGGCCCGCGCCGGCTGCCGGCCACCGAACGCGGCCCCGAGGTCGATCCGATGCGGGTTGCCGGGGCCGTGATGCGGACGCGCGAGACGAATCGCCGCAAGCTGGCCGGAACCGAGCGGAGCGACGCCGAGGGCTGACCACGGGCAGCTGTCCCGGCGGGCCGCACCGACCCGAGCCTCGACGGCTCGGGTCGGGCGAGGCCGGCGCTACGGCTCGAGGTCGAACGGCCGGAGATGACGCGGACGCAGAACGGCGATCGGGCGGCGGTCGAAGGTGGCGATCCGCCTGACTCCCAGCCGCTCGGCCGTGGCAACGAGGACCGCCTCGGCCAGCCGGGGTCGGTGCTCGGCAGCCTCGGCCATCAGTTCCGAGGCCCGTCCCAGGTCGGCCTCGGTCGGGGCGATGAGCCGGATCGCGCCGCGCACGACCGCTTCGAGGACCGCTGCCGAGGCCGCCCGGCCGAGCTCGCGCTGGAGGACGTGATCGACCTCGGCCAGGGTCAGCGCGCCGACCAGGAGCGGTTCCTCGACCCGGGCGAACCAGGCCGCGGCCGTTTGGTGGTTCAGGTCCGCCGTGTCCGCGGCCGCCACGATCAGGCTCGTGTCGAGCAGGACGGCCACGGCGCTCAGCCTCCTCCAGCCTGGCGCCGCGGGCCCGCCGGCCGTCCGGGCTGGGCGCCGAGCTCGCGCCGGACGATCGCCCGCGCGTCGAGCGAGAGGCGCCCGTGACCGCTCCGTCCGACGCCGATGAACCCCAGCTCGGGTACCGCCTCATGCGCCGCCAGGTACGCCTCGAGAGCCGCGCCGATGACCGCCGTCTTCGTGGCTCCGGTCCGGCGCGCGTGGCGCTCGAGGCGGTCGAGCAGGTCGGCGTCAGCCAGGATCGTCGTGCGGCGGATCGTCATCGGGTCTCTCTCCGGTGGCGGCTGCGGGCGGCGGGGTTCTCCGCCTCCCGGGTGATGATATGACAGCATATATGCGTCGGTGGCTCCCGACCAGCCCGGCTTGGTAGGATCGGACCGCCAGACTCGCGACCGACCAGGAGACCGCCCGTGCAGCGCTTCGAACCGAACCTTCGGATCCCCGGCCCGACCGGCCTCCCCTCCGCCGTCCGCGAGGCCGGCGGACGGCAGATGATCAATCACCGCGGCCCCGAGTTCAGCGCCATGTTCGGCCGCATCGAGTCGCGCCTGAAGGGCTGGTTCGGGACCCGAAACGAGATCGTCCTGCTCACGGCGGCGGGGACCGGCGCCCTCGAGGCGGCGATCGTGAACACCCTGTCGCCTGCCGACCCGGTCCTGGCGGTCACGATCGGTGCCTTCGGCGACCGCTTCGCCAAGATCGCGACCGCGCACGGTGCGGAGGTGACGAAGCTCGCCGTCGACTGGGGCCGGGCGGCCGAGCCGGCGCTCCTGCGCGAGGCGCTCGGTCGCGACGCGCGCTACCGGGCGATCCTGCTCACCCACAACGAAACCTCGACCGGGGTCACCAACCCGATCCCCGACCTGGCCGCCGTGGCCCGTGAGCTGGCCCCCGAGGCGCTCCTCCTGGTGGACGGGATCTCCGGCCTCGGCGCGGTCCCGTTCGCCCAGGACGAGTGGGGTCTCGACGTCGTCGTCTCGGGCTCGCAGAAGAGCTGGATGGCGGCTCCAGGGATGTCGTTCGTGAGCGTCTCCGAGCGCGCCTGGGCCGCGGCTGGGACGGCCCGGATGCCGCGCTTCTACTTCGACCTGGCCCAGCACCGGCCGGGCGTTGCCGCCGGCTCGACGCCCTGGACGCCGGCGGTCGCGGTCCTCTTCCAGCTCGACGTCGCCCTCGAGCTGATGGAACAGGAAGGTGCGGCGGCGGTCTTCGCCCGCCATGCCGCCTGCGCCGCGGCGACCCGCGCCGGCCTGGTCGCGCTCGGCTTCGAGCTGTTCGCCGACCAGCGCTACGCCTCGAACACGGTGACCGCGGTCAAGGTCCCCGATGGGCTCGACTGGAAGGCATTCAACAGCGAGCTCAGAAAGCGCCGGCTCATCCTCGCCGGCGGCCAGGGCAAGCTCCAGGGGCAGATCTTTCGGGTCGGCCACCTCGGCTCGGTGACCCTCGACGAGATCCTTGGCGCTGTCGGGGTGATCGAGGAAGCGCTGGTGGCGGTCGGTCGCCCGGTGTCCCCGGGGGCCGGGGTCGCGGCGGCCCAGCAGGCGGGCCTGGCGGCCCTGGCGGCGGCCGGTGCAGGCTCAGCCGAGACGGTGGTCGCGAGCGTCACTGGCAGTGACGCCGGCGCGAGCGGCGGGGTTGTCGAACGATGAGGATCCTCGTCGCCGAACCGCTCGCGGCCGAGGGTCTCGAGCTCCTGCGCGCTCACCACCAGGTCGACGAGCTGATCGGAGTCCCGCGCCCGGAGCTGATCGCCGCGATCCCCGAATACGACGCCCTGCTCGTCCGCAGCCAGGTCCAGGTCGATGCCGAGCTGATCGCCGCCGGGAGCCGCCTGGTCGTCATCGGGCGGGCCGGCGTGGGGGTCGACAACGTCGACCTCGACGCGGCGACCCGGGCCGGGATCACGGTCGTGAACGCGCCGACCGGCAACACGATCGCGGCCGCCGAGCACACCCTCGCCCTGCTCTATGCCCTCGCTCGCCGGATCGCGGCCGCCGACGCCGCGCTCCGCCGCGGCGAGTGGAAGCGCAGCCAGTTCACCGGGGTCGAGTTGCGCGGCAAGACCCTCGGAATCATCGGGCTGGGCAAGATCGGCCAGGCGGTTGCCGATCGGGCCCGGGCGATGGAGATGGCGGTGATTGGCCACGATCCCTACGTCAGCGCCGAGCAGGCGAGCCTGAGGAGAGTCGAGATCGTCGACTTCGACACGCTCCTCGCCCGCTCCGATGTGGTCACCGTTCATGTACCGCTCAGCCGCGCCACGCGCGGCCTGATCGGCGCGGCTCAGATCGCCAAGATGAAGACCGGCGCGTTCCTCCTGAACGTCGCCCGAGGCGGGATCGTCGACGAGGCGGCCGTGGCCGAGGCACTGAGCACGGGACGACTCGGCGGGGCGGGGATCGACGTCTTCGACCACGAGCCGCCGACCGGTTCGCCGCTCCTGGGCGCTCCGAACACGGTCCTCACCCCGCACCTGGGGGCGTCCACGGCCGAGGCCCAGGTCCGGGTCGCGGTCGAGGCGGCGGCCCAGGTGATCGACGTCCTCGACGGCCGACCGGCGCGCTACGCGGTCAATGCCCCGCTCCTCACCCCCGAGACGGCCCAGGCGATCGCGCCATACCTGCCCCTGGCCGAGACGCTCGGGCGCTTCTTCGCCCAGTTCTGCCGGACCGGTGTGCGGACCCTGACCCTGGAAGTTGCCGGCGAACTGGCCGCCTTCGATGTCACGCCGCTCGGCGCGGCGGTCCTGCGGGGCCTGCTCGAGACGGCCACGACCGAGCGGGTGAACCTGGTCAACGCCGGGTACCTCGCCCGGTCACGCGGGATCACGCTCGTCGAGCGCAAGACACCCGACGCCGGCGCGTTCAGCTCGCTCGTCACCCTCTCCGGCGAGGCGGACGGCAGGACGACGACGGTCGCCGCCACGATCGGGGCCGGAGAAGCCCGACTGGTCCGGCTCGACGACTACTGGATCGACATGGCCCCCAGTCCGGTCATGCTCGTCACCCGCCACCAGGACCGGCCCGGGACGATGGGGCGGATCGGCCTGATGCTCGGTGAGGCGGACGTGAACATCAGCGCCATGCACCTGGCCCGCTCGGCGCCCCGGGCCGACGCCCTGATGATTCTCGCCCTCGACGACGAGGTTCCCGACCATGTGGCGGATGCGATCCGGGCTCACCCGGCCGTCCTCGACCTGTGGGTGATCCGGCTGGGAGGTGAGCGCTGAGCGGGCGCGGATCGCCCGGCCAGGGTCGGCCCGACCCGCGGGACAGCCACGGTGAGGGCGGCCCGGGTGAGCGCCGGGATCCTGGGCCGGGCGACAGGCATGGCGGCCGCGGCGTCCTGATCCCGCCCGACCTCGACGCCACGGTCGTCTTCCTCCGCCACGGCGAGTCGGTCCTCATCGCCGAGGGCCGCTTCCAGGGCCAGCTCGACAGTCCCCTCTCGCCTCTGGGCAAGCGCCAGGCCGACGAGGCGGCGCGCCGGCTCGCGGCACCCGGACGGTCGCCAATCCTGCCGATTCCGGCCGGTCCGCCGCTCGAGATCGTGCACTCCCCGCTGGCGCGCACCAGCCAGACCGCCGAGCGGGTGGCGAGGGCGATCCGGGCCGTCCACGGCAGCATGGCCGCGCCGCTCCGGGCCGAGTCGGGCCTGGTCGAGATCGGGCAGGGGGAATGGGAGGGTCTGCGGCGGGAAGAGGTCGCGGCCCGATACGGAGACCTGCTGGCGGGCTGGCGACGGGCGCCGCTCGAGGTGAACGCCCCGGGCGGCGAGCGGATCCTCCAGGTCGCCGTCCGCGTCCGACGCGCCCTGACCGCGCTCCTCGCCCGCCTGGCGGCCGAACCGCCGGTTCGACGGAGCGCGACGAACGTGACCGGCTTCCCGCCGCCCCCGGCACCGGACACCCCGTGGGTCCTGCTCGTCGGTCACGACGGCGTGTTCAAGGTGACGCTCCTCACCTTGCTCGGCCTCCCGCTCGAGCGGTTCTGGAGCTTCCCGTTCGCGATCTGCGGGATCTCGGTCGTCGAGCTCCGCGCCGGCACACCGGTCCTGCGCGCCCACAACCTGGTCGAGCACCTCGCCCCGCTCCTCGACCAACGTGCCCTCGCCGAGACCGAGGAGCGCCAGCGCAGCGGCGCGCTCTAGGTTCACGGCCGGGGGCGGGCGGGCCGTCCCCTGCCCGTCGGTCGGGCCCGGCGCCCCCGCCCGGCCCGACCGACCTCAGCGCCGCCGGCCCCGTCGGAACACGAGCCCCAGCATCGCCACGCGGAGCCGCTGCTGGGCGGCCCGGAGCGCCCGGATCCGCTCCGGCGGCAGGTCGCGATGGCCATACGACACCTCGACCTTGGCCCGGGCGACCGTGCCGAGCTCGGGACGGGCCGCCGGCAGCAGCTCCGCCAGCGAGTCGGCGTACTCGTAGACCGTCTCGGTCGGCCGGCGGGCGAACCCGAACCGCGCCGCCAGGCGGGTCACGCTCGCGTACACCGACTCGGCCGAAACCGGGCCGCGCGGTCCACGCCGCCAGGCCAGGAACGCCAGGAGACCGACGACCACCCCGAGCAGGGCGGCAACGATGACGTACGTGGCGCCCGCACTCCCGCCCGCCGAACCGGCGCCGGGCCCGGCCAGCGGCCGGAGGCGCGCCGGGTCGCGCTCGGTATCGGCGGCAGCGGCGGCGCCGGATGACGTCGGCGTCGGCACCGCCGAGGGTACCGGCGCCCCGGAGGGGAGCGGTTCGAGTTGCGCCACCCCGCCGCCCGTTGGGTCGAAGGAGACCCAGCCGTAGCCGGGGAAGTAGACCTCGACCCAGGCATGGGAATTGCTGTAGCGCACGATCTCGGCGCCGCCGGCGTCCCGCTCGCCGGGCAGGAACCCCTGGGCCAACCGCGCCGGCACGCCGGCCGCCCGCAGCAGGATCGCCATCGTGCTCGCGTAGTACTGGCAGTAGCCCTGCCTGAACTGGGCGAAGCACTCGACGACGCTCAGATCGGCGCACGGGAGCCCCGACACGTCGGTGCTGTAGGTGAAGGCCGGCGAGCGCAGATACTGCTCGATCGTCTTCGCCAGGTCGTAGGGATTGTCCAGCGGTGTCAGCGCACGGACCGTGCTCAGGAGGGCCAGCGCCTCCGGTCCCAGGGCGCCGTCGGGGACGCTGAGGTAGAGGAATCGGATCGCCGCCGGGTAGTCGCGGCCGGCGGCGCGGAGCCGGTTCTCGGTCAGGCCGCCCGGCGCTCGGTCGCCCGCGACCGGGACGAGGGCGCTCACCTCATACGGGCCCGAGCCCGCCGCCGATTCGAGCGCCCCGAAGTAGCGGCCCTGCCCGACCACGGTCAGGCGCGTCGGCCGATCGACCGTCAGCGGGGTATCCGGGCTGAAGATGGTCGCCCCACGGAAGGCGAGCGGCTCAACCGAGAAGGCGACCGACCGGCGGCCCTCGGCGCGCGGCGGCTCCTCGCCGGTGCCATCCAGGACCGGGCGCCCGGCCGGGCGGTCCACGGCCGCGTTCTCGGTCAGGCTCCAGCCGGTCAGATCGAACCGGTCGTAGACCACGGCCCGCCAGTAGTAGCGGGTCTGGTCCCCGGCCGGGACGCGGATCCTGAGGGCGGGGGTCGTGTCGGTCACCCACCGCCCGCTGATCGACGCCTGCGGGCCGAAGCTGACCCCGCTGATCCTCGTCCCGGCGCCACCGGGCGGCAGGTAGCGTTGCAGCCCCTGGCTCAGCTCGATCAGCTGCTGGTCGATGTCGCTCCAGAGGGACGCGAGCGGGGCCGACGAGGCCGTGCTGGTCAGGACGAGCGAGGCACCGATGGCGAGGACGGTGAATACGACGCCGCCGCGCAGGTAGAGCTCCCCGATCCAGCCCGGATCGCCCATCCGCCGTCGAGTCCAGGCCAGTCGCTCGTCCGCGACATGTCGCCGAACCAGGAGCAGGAGCGCCGCAACGGTGAACAGGAGCAGGTACAGCAGCTGATCGTGTGGGGTGAGCGACATGTTGACCACGACCACGAGCCCGCTGACCACCAGCGCCCCGAGGGGACGCCGCCGCCCGAACGTCGCCTGGGCCACGAACATCCCGGTCCCCCACACGAGCAGTCCCAGGGCGAGCAGCCAGTGCCCGTATTCCTGGGTGAAGGCTCGGCCCCGCCAGGCGACGTCGAGGTAGGCCTCGACCGTCGAGTCGGCCGTGGCCAGGAACCAGTCCCGGATCGAACCGCCGTCGGGCGCGAGGACCGAGCCAACGACGATCGGCACGACGAGCGCGGCCAGGACGGCACCGAGGAGGTACGTCGTCCAGCGTGACCAGCCGGCGCGTGCCCCGAGCCAGCCCCAGGCCACCCCGAGCGGGGCCAGCCAGGGCAGGAAGCTCGTCACGCCCCGCCGGCCGAGGATCCACTGGGCGTCGTCGAGCGACCAGGCCAGAACCAGGGCGAGCAGGATCACCAGGCCGAGGCTCGCCCAGTCGAGCCGGTCCGCCCGAGCGGCGACGGTCTGACCCCCGTGTCCACCCACGACGGCGGCCGGAACGGGTGCCGGCGAGCCCAACCCGGCCGTGTGGCGCGCGTCGGTCGCGGGGCGCGGGTTCATCCCGCCAGCGCCTCGGCGAGCGGCTGAGCGGCGGCCACGACGTGGACCTTGATCCCGTATTCGGCGAGGGCATGGCGAAGCGCCCGCAGCCGCCCGGCCGCCGCCTGCGCGTCCGGTTCGTCCCCCCCGCGGGCCGCTGCCGACCGCTCTCGCGCCCGCGCCCGGAGGTCGAATGACTGGCCGTCGAGGGCGACGACGACGCAGCCGATCCCCCGTGGGCGAAGGGTCGAGAGGAGGCGCGCCCACTCGGGCTCGACCGACGGGGTGATGATCACCGCCGTCATCCCGCGCCGGAGCCGGGACAGCGTGGAGATCAGCGTCTCGGCCAGCGGAGAGCTGCCATCGGCCTCGACGGCCGCCAGCAGGTGCATGATCTTGAGGTGCTGGCGGCCACCCCGGTCGGCGGGCAGGATCGTCGTCCGGTGCCCGCTGACGGTCAGGCCCACGGCCCGGTTCTCGGCGATGGCGCGGTCGGCGACCGAGGCGGCCACCCGGACCGCCACCTCGGCCGTTGAGTCGTCTCCCTGGCCGGCTTGGATCGCACCCTCGAGGTCGAGGAAGATCCAGACATCCGCGGTCTGCTCGAGGTCGAACTCCTTGACCTGGATCTCGCCCTGGCGGGCGGTCGTCTTCCAATGGATCCGGTTGAACCCGTCGCCCGGCGCCCAGGGGCGGACCGTCGTCGCCAGGGGCGTCGTCTGGAGCGTCCGCACCGGTGTGGCGTGCGAGCCCTCGATGTTCGCCGCGGGCAGGCGCCAGAACGGCAGTCGCTCGATCCTCGGGTAGACGGTGACGCTGACCGGGTGGCCGACGGTCGCCGAGGCCTCGAAGAACCCGAACGGATCACCGGTCCGGATGACGAGCGGCTCGATCCGGAAGTGGCCACGCCTGGTGAGCGGCAGCCGAACGAGCCACGAGCGCTCCCCGCGCGGTCCGAGGGCGATCGCCCGCCCGGCCAGCCCACCGGGCAGGTCGGTGGGGTTGTGGACCGCCAGCCATGGTTTCGGAAGCCGGCTCGCCTGGCGCACGGTGTAGGTCACCTGGAGCCGCTCGCCGACGTGGCCGTACAGGCGGTTCAGGGCATAGCCGGCCTCGAGGTCGGCGAGGCCCAGCCGGGTGAGCACGTAGCTCCCGCCCACCACGACCGCCGCCAGGTAGACCAGGTAGAAGAGGAATGAGTAGCCGGTCGAGAGGGCGGCCACGAGCAGTGCCCCGCCGGCCAACCCGACCTCGAGGCGTCGGACGATCACTCACGGCCCCCTGTTGGTGGTCGAGTCGCGGCCCACGGGCGGTCCCCTACGAGGAGGCCGCCCCGCGGTCCCGGACGCCGCCCAGCCCGGTCCCGATCTCGCGGGGCGCACCCGGCACGGTCGTCGGGCGGGGAGGCTCGATCGGAACCGTCTCCAGGAGCTCGCGGATCACCTGGCCAGGATGGACGTCATGGACCGACGCGGCCGTCTTGATGATCAGGCGGTGGGCCAGCGCGGGTTCGGCGAGCGCCTTCACGTCGTCCGGGATCACGTAGTCGCGACCGAGCAGGGCGGCCAGCGCTTGGCCGGAGCGATAGAGCGCGATCGAACCGCGCGGCGATGCCCCGAGGTAGACGTCCGGGTGGTTTCGGGTCGCGTTCACGAGACGGACGATGTAGTCGCTGACGCTCGAATCGACGTACACCTCCCGCACGGCCGCCTGGAGCTCGCGCAGCTCCTCGACCGTGCACACCTCGCCGATCTCATCGAGCGGATGGCCGCGCTTCTGCTCGTCGAGGATGACGATCTCCTCGAGCGGCTCGGGGTAACCCAGGCGGAGACGGAGCATGAACCGATCGAGCTGGGCCTCGGGCAGGGCGAACGTCCCCTCGTACTCGATCGGGTTCTGGGTGGCGATGACCAGGAACGGCTCGGGCATCGAGTGGGTCACCCCGTCGACCGTCGCCTGGCGCTCCTCCATGCACTCCAGGAGCGCCGACTGGGTCTTCGGCGTGGCCCGGTTGATCTCGTCGGCAAGCACGATCTGGGCCATGATCGGACCTGGCCGGAACTCGAACTCGTGGGTCTTCTGGTTGAAGATGGAGAGCCCGGTCACGTCCGAGGGCAGGAGATCGGGCGTGAACTGGATCCGCCGGAACGAGCAGCCGAGGCTCTTGGCGATCGCCTTGGCCAAGACCGTCTTGCCGGTGCCGGGTACGTCCTCGATCAGGAGATGGCCGCGGCAGAGCAGGGCCACGAGCGCCAGCCGGACTTCGCCGTGCTTGCCCACGATCACGCGCTCGACGTTGGCGACGACCCGGTCGCCCGACTCCTGGATCTTGGTCATGGTTCCCCCGGCTGTCGACCGCGACGGTGATATGCCCGCCCAGGCTGGCCGGCCCGCTGCCGGCTGCCTGCCGACCGATAGTACGTCCCGGCCCCGAATGTGGTTCGCGAGGACCCGGACGGCGGGCGGGCCGGCTCCGCCGGTCAGCCCCGAACCAAGGTCAGTGCTCCGACCCAGAGTGTCATCAGACACCCGATCCCGGCCATGATCGCCAGGAACGGTTCGCCTCCGCTAAACGCCGCCCCGGCGACCGCACCAAAGAGCAGCGCCAGCACGAGCGCGATTGCCGCCATCCCGACCCGCTCGATCAGCGGCCGCCGACCGCGGTGGCCCGGATCCGTCATCCGTGGGCTGCGGCCGTGAGCGCCCTGGTCACGCCGGGGTCGCGGTCTGGTTCATGGCGTCAACGGTACCCCAGGTCGGCCGGGTGCGCCCCGATTCGGCCTGGACGCGCCCCCGTTCGGCGTACCCGCGGCGGCACACCGGGGGGACCATCGAAGCCCCGAGCCTGGTACCAGCGTCTGCGGGGGGCGGCGGATCGGGGTCGTCTATACTCCTCTCCCGGTTCGGGAGGTGGCACCGAACGGGATCGACGCGCGACCAACCGGGGGCAAGATGCCCGAGATCCTGACCGAATCGTTCTGCGAGCGCTGCGGCACCCGCTACACCTTCGAGACCGTCACGCCGCGGGCACGCCCGCTGACGACCCTGAAGGTCCTCGCCAAGGGCCTCCGCAACTACGTCCTGAGCGACGAGACGACGCTCGACGACGCCCTGGCCGCGGCGCGCAGCGAGGAACGGCGGGAGATCTCGGCCCAGCAGCTGGACGCCTTCCACAGGACGTTCAGCTTCTGCATGAGTTGCCGCCAGTACACCTGCACGAACTGCTGGAACGAGGTCGAGGGCCGCTGCCTCACCTGCGCCCCCGACCTCCGCACCGAACAGGCGGCCCAGGTGGCCGGGTCCCTGCCGGCCGGCGTTCCCTCGTCGAGCGGCCTGCCTGACCTGGCACTCCAGGCACCTGCCGACGGGGGGAACGGGCACGCGGCCACAACGATCGACGCCTCGGCCTGGCCAACGGTCGACCTCCGCCGGGAGTCGCCAGCCCGAAGCGAACCCCCCGAGGCTCCGTCCGCGCCTCCCTCGGCCCCCGCCGGACCAACCGTCGAGACCGCGGCCTCGACGGTTCAGGAACCGGCCGGCGCACCCGAGAGCGGCCACGAGGCGGCCCCCGAGCGGACCGTGCCGCTCGGCCCGGCGTCCGCCGCACCACAGGCCGGCGCGGTCGAACCGGAGTCTCCGACCACCCCACCGTCGCCCCGGCCGCCGGCCGTCGAGCCCGCCCCGACGAGTGACCTTCCGTCGCCGCCGGCCGCCGCACCCTCGCCGGCCGACACGACCGGCACGCCGGCACCGACGGCCGCCACCCGCACCGGGCGGATCCTTGGCGGCTTCCGGCTCCATCGGGGCGCCCGGGGGTCGACGCCCGACGCGCGGCCCACGGTCGAACGGGCCGCCGCGACAGCGGAATCCGCGACGGCGGAATCCGCGCCGGCGGCCACGTCGATCCCGAGCGCAACCGGGCCGACCGAAGCCGCCCGGCCCGGCCCGGAGCCGGCGCCGAGCCAGTCTGCCCCACCGGCAACGGACGCTTCCGCCTCCGATGCCGATGTCCCCACCCGTCCAGCCGTGGACCGGGTCGAGGCCCCCGTTTGGCGAATCGTTGCCCCGGACACGACCGCGGAGCCCGAGCCAACCGGCCCACCACCGGTCGCCTGGCCGCCCCCCGGCCGGGCGGCGGCCAGCCCACTCTTCGCGCCCTCGCCGCCGGCCGCAGACGACGTCGTTTGGGCCGCCTCCAGCCGGGACGTGCTCAACCGGCCCGGCTCGGGCGTCCAGGCCTGCGTCAGCTGCGGGCTGCCACTGTCTGCCACGGCACGCTTCTGCCGCCGCTGCGGCAGCCGTCAGGGCTGACCCGCCCGAACGCGCCGCGGACCGCTCGGGCCTCGGCAGGCGGACCGCTCCGCCGCGCTCGGATCAGTCCTGCCATTCCTCGAACAGGCCCGGCTGGAGATCGCCGGCCTTGACCCGACGAGGCGGCGTCACGAGCGCCCTCACCTCGCCCCGACGCACGAACCGGCGGCCACCGAGCTTGATGCTCTGCAGCCGCCCGGAGCGGGCCCAGCCCCCGATCGTGGCCGGCCGGAAACGGATATTGGCCGCGGCGAGG